>NZ_VTOZ01000010.1:0-94712 GCF_008271345.1 Pseudoselenomonas caprae | reverse complement strand
TTATATCCGGTGATGTTGCTTGCATGGTTCCACCTGTTCCCATACCGAACACAGTAGTTAAGCATGCAGAGGCCGAAAGTACTTGCCTGGAGACGGGCTGGGAGGATAGGAAATTGCCGGTTGTGATTCCTCGATAGCTCAGTCGGTAGAGCACCTGACTGTTAATCAGGCTGTCGCAGGTTCGAATCCTGCTCGAGGAGCCATTTTGTTAATACCCTGGGGTGATTGGGGTATAGCCAAGTCGGTTAAGGCACGGGACTTTGACTCCCGCATCCGCTGGTTCGAGTCCAGCTACCCCAGCCAGATACGGTTCACTAGCTCAGTTGGTAGAGCACCTGACTTTTAATCAGGGTGTCCCGGGTTCGAATCCCGGGTGAGCCACCATTTTTTAGATATCCACTTGATTGTATTGGCGCGTTGGTCAAGCGGTTAAGACACCGCCCTTTCACGGCGGCTTCATGGGTTCGAATCCCATACGCGTCACCATTTTATCATGACTCACTAGCTCAACTGGCAGAGCAACTGACTCTTAATCAGTAGGTTCACGGTTCGATTCCGTGGTGGGTCACCATTTCATGGGCGATTAGCTCAGCTGGGAGAGCGCTTGCCTTACAAGCAAGATGTCAGCAGTTCGATCCTGTTATCGCCCACCATATTACGGCCCGGTAGTTTAGTTGGTTAGAATGCCGCCCTGTCACGGCGGAGGTCAGGGGTTCGAGTCCCCTTCGGGTCGCCATTTTGATTATAACACCGTAAGGTGTTATCTATATATAAGCAACTTGTGAAAATGCCTCTGTAGCTCAGTTGGTAGAGCAGGGGACTGAAAATCCCCGTGTCAGTGGTTCGATTCCGCTCGGAGGCACCATTTTTTCAAGCTGGTGTAGCTCAATTGGTAGAGCAGCTGACTTGTAATCAGCAGGTTGGGGGTTCAATTCCTCTCGCCAGCTCCACTTGCTTTTTATGCGGGTGTAGCTCAATGGTAGAGCTCCAGCCTTCCAAGCTGATCACGTGGGTTCGATTCCCATCACCCGCTCCAATTTAGATAATGTTACTGCCGGGGTGGCGGAACTGGCAGACGCAACGGACTTAAAATCCGTCGGTTGGAGACAACCGTACCGGTTCGATTCCGGTCCTCGGCACCACCATTTTAGTTACACAACAATCAAATAGTTATTATGCGGACGTGGCGGAATCGGCAGACGCGCTAGTTTCAGGTACTAGTGGTGGTGACATCGTGGAGGTTCAAGTCCTCTCGTCCGCACCATATATATTTACACATAGGATATCATGCGGTTGTGGCGGAATTGGCAGACGCGCTACTTTGAGGGGGTAGTGTTCACAAGACGTATGGGTTCAAGTCCCATCAACCGCACCATTGATTCTAATGTGTTTTTCCTTAATTACATATCATGCGGATGTGGCGGAATCGGCAGACGCGCTAGTTTCAGGTACTAGTGGTGGTGACATCGTGGAGGTTCAAGTCCTCTCATCCGCACCATGTTTTCGCGGTCGTGGCGGAATTGGCAGACGCGCTACTTTGAGGGGGTAGTGTTCACAAGACGTATGGGTTCAAGTCCCATCGACCGCACCATTTGAATTGTAAGCTCAGACAGTTGTCTGGGCTTTTCTTGTATATCTGGAAAGAGGTGGATAGTATGTGGTGGAAGCGTGTTATCGGGCTAGTCATGCTGGTGTATTTCTGCCTGCCGGGACTGGTGGCCAGAGCAGCGGAGGTCGGGCGTGCGGATCTCTATCTGGCGACAAGCCTGATCTCGATGGCTTCGTACAGCGATGAGATGAATATCCTGACCCGCCAGTGGCTGCAGGGGATCGGCTGGACGTTCGAGTCGCAGGAAAACATCAACAGCATAGCAGAGGGCAGGTTCTATCTGGCCTCGCGTGAGCTGCCAGACCAGACGGAGATGTATATCCTGGTCTTTCCAGGCACAGAGCGTTTGAAAGACGCGGAGGTCGATCTGCGTCTTTCACGCGTATATTTTGCTGGCAACAATCCCGATGCCTTCCAAGCGGCAGCAGCGGAAGGCGGGCACAGCGGGGCAGATCCGCTGGTACATCAAGGCTTCAACGATTACACACGCGTGGCCTTGTTCCAGAAAAAGCTGCCTGCCTTTGGTGATGCGACCGCTGGCGAGGTCATTGCAGGCCTGCTCAGGGAAAATCCCAAGGCAGTACTCTATCTGACGGGCCATAGCCTCGGGGGGGCCGTGGCTACCTTGACGGCTGCGCGGCTGGCTGATATGGGGGTGCGGCCAGAGCAGCTGCAGGTCGTGACCTTTGGTGCACCGGCCGTAGGAAATCATGCTTTTGCGCGCGCCTATGAGCATAAGATGAATCTGACGCGGGTAGTCATCGATGGGGATCCGGTCAAGAGCGTGCTGCAATCGCTATCGGGGGGCTTTGTACAGTTTGGTCAGCGTGTCACTTGGGAGAAGAACCATAACTCCGAGCGGTTTGCCCATGATATGGTCGTTTACCTTGACCAGGCCCTGCGCAATTATCAGGATACCTATCCCTTTGAGGAGAACCCATCAGCGGTGCTGGTTGGCCAGGCCAAGCAGCTGGATGGCGGCCTTTATGTGCCTCCGGTCCAATTTGAGGTCGATGACCATATCGTTGCAGATCAGCCGTATATGCAGCGTGTCATGCGCCGGATGCTGCAGATGAGCTATGCGCCGGTGGTATTTGCGCCAGCGCAGCAGGCTGGCACGTTTGCCAGCTGGCAGGCACTGGCAGAACAAGCTGGCTGCCGCTATATCTTGCTGGAACGGCTGCAAGCCAAGCGCATCCGCGAGGAACGCTATGCGTTCCGCCTGTCACTGGAGGAGGAGCTGTATGACAGTAAGGGGAATCTCTTGACCATGCAGTCGGTGAGTGCAACGACCCACGGCCTCACGCCAATCGAGGTGGCTGGGTATCTCCAATACAGGGCCGCAGCACAGCGGGATCTTTATCTGCATTGAGGCTGATTGATATAGTATGCAGAATACATAAAAGAATCTGAAAACTCTATTGACATTCAGGCCGCTATCGGTTATAGTATAAGTAAGCTCAAAGGAAGAAGTTCAGAGCTTCCCGCGAGCGGCCGGCATGTCAATAACAAAAGGGAGGAGATTCCGATGGGCCGGTAAGAACCCCATGGGAGATTGTACATGGAAAAATTACATTATGAAAAATAGCCGCCAGTGGTGACGAGAAAGCCGCTGGTGGTTATTTTCTGTTAGTAGTCATTGTTCATTTGGTGTATGTTATTTCAGGAGGAGCAGATTCATGGAGAAAGCAAAGGTGTATTTTACGGATTTCCGCGTGCAGGTTGGTCAGAGCATCCTGACGAAGCTCAAGACACTTTGCCTGGCGGCGGGAATCAAGGAGATTGACATGGAAGGCAAGTTTGTCGCCATCAAGATGCATTTCGGCGAACTGGGCAATATGGCTTTCCTGCGTCCGCAGTATGCAAAGGTCATTGCAGACATCGTCAAGGAGCAAGGCGGTGTCCCCTTCCTTACGGATTGCAATACGCTTTATCCGGGAAGCCGCAAGCATGCACTGGAGCATATGGACTGTGCGAATCTCAACGGCTTCAATCCGACGACGACGGGCTGCCAGATCATCATCGGCGATGGTCTCAAGGGCACGGATGATGTTGAGGTACCGGTGAAGAACGGTGAGATCGTCAAGGCGGCCAAGATCGGCCGGGCGGTGATGGATGCCGACGTGTTCATCAGCCTGGCCCATTTCAAGGGCCATGAGATGACGGGATTTGGCGGTGCCATCAAGAATATCGGCATGGGCTGTGGCAGCCGGGCCGGCAAGATGGAGCAGCATTCCTCGGGCAAATGCGTTGTGAATGAAGACCGTTGCCGCAACTGCCATAAGTGCGCCAAGGAATGCGGTTCTGATGCCATCAGCTTCGCTACGGGCAAGGCGCATATCGATTCGGAGCTCTGCAAGGGCTGCGGCCGCTGCATCGGGGCGTGCAGTTTCTCGGCTATCCGCAATGAGCAGTGGGATGCCGGGGATCTGCTCGACAAGAAGATGGCAGAGTATGCACAGGCTGTCGTACAGGATCGTCCGTGCTTCCATATCAATCTGGCCATGGATATTTCTCCGAACTGTGACTGCCATGGCGAGAACGATGCGGCTATCCTGCCGAATATCGGCATGTTTGCGTCCTTCGACCCGATTGCGCTTGACCAGGCCTGTGTAGATGCCTGCCAGAAGGCGACGCCGATTGCCAACAGCCAGCTGGGCGATCATCTGGCACAGCCGGATTGGCATCATCACCATGATGTCTTCCTGGACAGCAACCCGAATGTGCATTGGAAAGAAACCTTGGAGCATGGCGAGAAGATCGGCATCGGCACGCGGGAGTATGAGCTGGTGACATTGAAATAAGCACGAAAAAAACAGCCTCGACAGGAGGCTGTTTTTGTACTCATTTGTCCTTGTTCTTGTCGCGCACATCCATCCAGTGGAGCCGATGGCCTTTGGTGCGCTTGGAAGTACCGAGCTCCTTGCTGAGTTCTTTCATGCGCTCACGCGATTTTGCGATTTCGTTCGAATTGCGGATTGCCTTGTTGAGCAGTGCGGCACACTCTGGGCAATAAAGACCATGGGATATGGGCTTCCGGCAGCGGCTGCAGGGATAGAGGACCTGCCCGCCGTTGGCGAAGAACTGGCCCCGCTGTACCATGGTAGAAACGAGCTTGAAGGTAGCCCCCGTTTCCTTACAGATTTTCTTGATGGTCGAATGAGGGTGTTCACGGACGTATTCGATGACGATTTTCTCATCCTCGCGCTGCTTTTCATAGCATTTGGAGCAGACCGTCAGATTGCCAGTATTGTCGACGAACACCTTGCCGCATTCCTCGCAGTTGCGGAGTGTAGGTTTTTTCTTCATGATCATGGGAAAACCTCCTTCCTTGGAGCCGCAGGGGCTATTTGAGATACGAAATATTATTATTTCTATTATAGCATGAATCTGATGAATATGCGAATGAACTGAATGAAATAAGAGGCAGGAATTTTACTGCAGGATGGCGAATTATATTATATAACTATGGGCTGATATGCCAGGAAAGAATGGGGAAAACATGATTGTATTATCAGAACTAGCAGCAATCCTGCCAGCTGAGCAGGAAGTCGAAGTAAAGGACTATCAAGGCCAGGCCGCAGGGATTCCTGAAAAGTATCTGTGCCTGCCAGTGGGCAGCATGCATACGCAGGCAGCGACCTTGGTCATCGAGATAGCTGATGTGGACAAGCTGTCGATCGAGGAGATGTGCTCGTTGCTGTTCACGGGCAAGGGCAAGGAGTCGGAGCTTTTCCGGCGGCGTTTTTCGGACGAGGGTTGACACGGCAGAGAAAAGTACAGGTGGAAGCAGATGAAGATTGCAGCAACAGATTTTGATGGGACGCTATGTCCCATCGGCGAACCGATTCCGGCCGAGAACATCAAGGCCATCAAGGCCTGGCAGGCCGCTGGCCATAAATTCGGCATTGCGACGGGACGGGGGCTCACGCTTATCCGCGAGGCCTTGGCACGGTATGCGGACTGGCAGCCGGATTTTCTCGTCTGCAACAATGGCGCTGTTTCCGTTGATGGCGCAGGGAAGATGATACATTGCCAGGCTATTGCGCCGGAGGTCCTGCAGGGTGTGCTCGCTATGCCGATCATGCAGGAGGAAAGCCATTCGCTGCTGGTCTTTACGGCTCGCAGCGTGCGCAGTATCCGTCCGAACCCGGACATCCCGGCCGGGCTGGTGCCGCCAATCACGGCGGCCGAGGCACTGGCGCTGCCGGATGTTGTGCAGCTCAGCATCAAGCTAGCAACGCCTGCGGAAGCACAGCAGGTATGCGATGCGATACGGACAGCTTATCCGAGCCTGGGCGGCAATATCAACCGCAGCTATCTTGATATCAATGCCGTCGAAGCGGACAAGGGCTGGGGCCTGCAGCAGATGCTGGCTGACAGTGGCTGGCAGGGCAGTGAGCTGCTGGTCATCGGTGATGACAAGAACGATCTGCCGATGATCGAGCGGTTCGCGGGCTTCACTGTGGCGACGGCCAAGCCTTTCATGCATGAAGCCGCAAGCAAAGTATATCCGACAGTGGGTGCGATGCTGCTGGCGAATATGTGATGGATAACAGAAAAGAACCGGCAGCCATAAGCATCTTGCTTTGGCTGCCGGTTCTTTTTCATTCAGGAATCATTCTTTATGTTCGCCCGGGATATCCTTGATGGCATCTGCTCCGCGCTGGCCCGTGCGGATGCGGACGGCATCGGACAGCTCCGTGACGAAGATCTTGCCATCGCCGTAGCTGCCGGTACGCAGCACCTTCTGGGCAGTGTCGAGGACTTTCTCGACCGGTACTTCACAGATGACCGTTTCGATCTTTATCTTCGGGACAAGGTTGATGTCGTATTTCTTGCCGCGGTAGACTTCCTCGTGTCCTTTCTGCAGGCCGCAGCCGAATACCTGGCTGACGGTCATGCCGAGGACGCCGATCTCATTGAGGGCCTGCATCAGATCATCAAGCTTGCTGGAACGGGTGATGATTTCAATCTTGGTAATTTTCATGATGTCACCTTAGCCTTTCTGCGTGTTGATGTTCATGACCGTATTGGCGAGCATCTCACTCGAATCCTCAAAGCTGCCGAGCATCGGGCTGCCAGCCATGACCGAACGGCCATAGCCGCGCTCGCCGTGTTCGACGATGTCGAGCCCCGTGAGTTCCTCGGCTTCCGAAGCACGCGTTTCCATGAAGGCGGCGACGACTTTGTAGAGGACATAGGTACCGGCAACAGCCAGTGCATAGGCGACGACAATCGAGATCAGCTGGGCGATGAACAGATGGGAATCGCCGTAGAGCAGGCCGTTGGCACCGTCTGGATTGATTTCAGTCGTGGCCCAGAGACCAGTGGCAACAGCACCCCAGGTACCGCCGATACCATGGACGCCAAAGGCATCAAGCGCATCGTCATAGCCGAGTTTTTCCTTGAGGACGGCAACGGCGAAGAAGCAGACAACACCGCCGACAAGACCGATGATGACCGATGGCAGCGGCGCAACGAAGCCAGCTGCCGGCGTGATGGCGACGAGACCAGCGACGCAGCCCGAGGCAGCGCCGAGGATGGTCGGCTTGCCATTGAATCTCCATTCGACGAGCACCCAGGAAACCGTAGCAGCAGCGGCAGCAGCCTGAGACGTGACAAAGGCATTGGCCGCGAGGGCATTGGCCCCGAGGGCACTGCCGGCGTTGAAGCCGAACCATCCGAACCAGAGCAGCGTAGCACCGAGAACGGTCATCGGCAGGTTGTGCGGGATCATGGCGGTGCGGCCATAGCCCTTGCGTTTGCCTAAGAGGATGCAGAGCGTGAGGCCGGAGACACCAGAGAGGATATGGATGACAAGACCACCAGCGAAGTCAAGAGCACCGAGTTCGGCGAGGAAGCCGCCACCCCATACCCAGTGAGCCATCGGGTTGTAGATGAGGATGGCCCAGAGCAGGATGAAGACAGCAAAGGCAGCGAACTTCATGCGCTCTGCGAATGCACCGGTGATAAGAGCCGGTGTGATGACGGCGAACATGCACTGGAAAGCGACGAAGGCCAGCTCGGGAATCGTGCCGTTCTCGAGGACATTCATGCCGACACCGGCCAGGCCAATCTTGTCGAGGCTGCCGATGAAGCCGTTGATGTCAGTGCCGAAGGTCATGGCATAGCCGATGAGCACCCATTCGACGGAAATCATGGCGACGATGAAGAAACTCTGCATGATCGTCGTCAGTACGTTCTTGCTGCGGACCATGCCACCGTAGAAAAAGGCAAGTCCAGGGGTCATGATGAAGACCAGGGCTGCACTGATGAGGACCCAGGCCGTATCTCCCGTATCAATCATGGAAATCAGTCCTTTCTGAATGAAAAAGATGATAGCGAAAAGCAAAAAAGACGCCGCACAGCTCCAGCGTGAGAGCTGTGAGACGCCTTTGTCTCTGGCTGCATGCCGGCGTGGGCCAGCATGCATTTTTATGATATTTGACAGACCACCAACAGGTAAAAGGACAGAAAAGCCCCGCAGGATCCGGTACCTTGATCCTGCGGGGCATCGTTGCCTCGTATCTGTTGATGGCTCTTATTATAGCCAGTCGTCATTGACCTGTCAATATCGTGGATTGATGTATACAAGGATACAGAAAACGGACAGGCGCGGCTCACGGATGGATGGCCTGGCTCCAGGCATCTGCAAGCATATCCATGCGCCAGCGGGCATTGGCAGGGCTCGTCGAGGGCAGGAAGTGGAAGGCGATATCCGTGCGGTGCAGAAGTTCCTTGTTATAGCGCTGGAAGGTCTGGGCGGATTTGCCGCCATTGCAGCAGATGGTCCTGATGCGTGGATATTCCTGCAGCAGGGCAGTGAAATCATTGCCCTGCACATTCTTTATGGCAGAATCAAGGCTGCCTGTGCGTTCGCAGCTGCCGATGGCATCCCAGAGCGCGATATGATGGCTCAGCAGCATCTGCAAGCGCTGCTGGTAATCTGCCGGTGCCGCAGGCTCATTGAGCAAGCGCGCCATCAGCGGCCAGAAGCGGTTCTGGGGATGGGCGTAGTATTGCTGCTGCTGGAGCGAAGTGACGCCGGGCATGGAGCCTAATATCAAGGTATGGCAGTTCTTGTCGATGCTGGGCGGAAAGCCGGTACAGTTCATGGTAGTCCCTCCTGAGGTCATTTCTTCTATTCTAGCATTGCTGCTGGGAAAAAGGAATGCAGGAAAAAGGCTTGACGCTGACGTTTTTTTTGCTATAATTGAATCAACAAATGAATCATTGTTCATATATTAATAAAACTGATCGAGGTGAGCGGAATGAATAAAAAGCAGCGACGGAATCTGATCCGCATTGTAGTGGCAGCGGTCATGCTGGCAGCTCTGGCCTATGCGCCGCTGGCGGGAATGCCACGCTTTGCGGCCTATCTGGTGCCATATCTGGTGGTGGGCTATGATGTACTGGCCAAGGCCTTCAAGGGACTGCGGAACCGGCAGGCCTTTGATGAGAGCCTGCTCATGGGGATCGCGACAATCGGTGCGATGGCATTGGCGGTCTATGAGGATGGCGACTATACGGAGGGCATCGCCGTCATGCTCTTCTATCAGGTTGGCGAATGGTTCCAGAGCTATGCGGTCGGTCGCAGCCGGCGAGACATCAGTGCCCTGATGGATATCCGGCCAGACTATGCCAACATCGAGGGCGGGAATGGGCAACTGACGAAGGTCGATCCTGATGAAGTGGAAGTCGGCACGGTAATCGTCGTCCAGCCGGGAGAGAAGGTGCCTATCGATGGCGTCGTCCTTGCAGGCACGTCGAGCCTGGATACCGTGGCCTTGACAGGCGAAAGCCTGCCGCGGGATGTTGCCCCCGGGGATGCAGTCATCAGCGGCTGCATCAATAAGAACGGGCTGCTGAAGATCCGTACGACCAAGGCGTTTGAGGAGTCGACAGCTTCGAAGATCCTGGCGCTTGTCGAGGATGCCAGCTCGCGCAAGTCGCGTTCCGAGGCGTTCATCGCCCGGTTTGCGCGCGTCTACACTCCCCTCGTCGTCTATGCGGCACTGGCGCTGGCCACGTTGCCGCCGCTGGTCCAGCTGCTGCTCGGCAATGCGCCAGCATGGGGGACTTGGTTCTATCGGGCGTTGACGTTTCTCGTCATTAGCTGCCCCTGTGCGCTGGTCATCAGCATTCCGCTGAGTTTCTTTGCCGGCCTGGGCGGAGCGAGCCGTCAAGGCGTGCTCATCAAGGGCTCGAACTATCTGGAGGCCTTGGCCGAGGTGGATACGGTGGTCTTTGACAAGACTGGTACCCTGACTAAGGGCGTGTTTGCCGTAACGGCGGTCCATCCAGAAAAGCTGGATGAACGGCAGCTGCTGCATTTGGCCGCGCATGTTGAGCGTTTCTCGACGCATCCGATAGCGGCTTCGCTCAAGGCGGCGTACAAGGATGAAGCTGATGATTGTGCGGTCGAAGATATCGAAGAGCTGGCTGGCCATGGCGTGCGGGCGCGCGTCAACGGCCATTCGGTCTGCGTCGGCAATAGCCGCATGATGGCGGCTTTAGGTGCGGACTGGCACGATTGCCACCGCATAGGCACGACGGTGCATGTTGCCATCGATGGCGCATATGCGGGCCATATCGTCATTTCGGATGTGATCAAAGAGGATGCGGCGGCAGCAATCGCGGCACTGCGTGATAATGGCATCGGCAGGACCGTCATGCTGACCGGTGATGCTGGCAAGGTAGCCGCTGAGGTGGCCGGCCGGCTGGGAATCGACCATGTGTATAGCGAACTTCTGCCAGCTGACAAGGTGGCCAAGGTCGAGGAAATGCTGGCCGCAGGCGAAGCTGGCGGCCGCGGTGGCAAGCTGGCTTTCGTGGGGGATGGCATCAATGATGCGCCCGTGCTGTCGCGGGCCGATGTCGGTATCGCCATGGGAGCGATGGGCTCAGACGCGGCTATCGCGGCGGCAGATGTCGTGCTCATGGATGACAATCCGCTGCAGATCGCCAAGGCCCAGCGCATTGCCCGCAAGACCATGCGTATCGTGCGGCAGAATATCTGGGGATCGATTGGCATAAAGGTATTGGTGCTCATGCTCGGTGCGGTAGGTATTGCCAATATGTGGGCGGCCATCTTCGCCGATGTAGGCGTCATGACGCTGGCGGTGCTCAATGCGATGCGGGCGATGATGATGCCGAAGGAAGTATCTGAGGAACAGGGAAGCAGAAAGGAACGTGAGACGATGAAAACGTATAAGATCGATGTCGACTGCGCCAATTGCGCGAACCGCATGGAAGAGGCGGCACAGAATACGCCGGGAATCAAGTCGGCGGCTGTCAACTTCATGGCACTCAAGATGAAAGTGGAGTTTGAGGAAGGATATGAACCGCAGGCCGTCATGGAGCAGGTGCGGGCAAATTGCAAGAAGGTCGAAGACGACTGCGAAGTGTTTATCTGAGGATATGTCCTGAAATAAAAAGACCGCCAGCCAGGCAACGCGCATGTATGAACGTTGCCTGGTTGGCGGTCTTTTTTATATTGCAGTTTGACTGTCCGTGCGTGGTTAAAATAAACTCGTTACAGCTCAGCTTGGGTGGGGGCGGGTGCACTTTTTCTCCGCTCCCGCTAAATGACCCGCGCGGTTGCTTTAGTACGTATCCAGATACATGTGCCGGGCAGGCCGGCGGCACGCCAATACATCGAATCGTTCTAGGAAGTACGTACTGCGGGCCATCCCTCACTGCGTTCGGGCAAATCGCTCCCGCTGCGAAGAAAGTGTACCCGCCCCCGCCCTCTGCTACGTTTGGATAAGCCTGCTTTGTTCCGGCATTAGGCTACGAATTACAGCGATGTGCTTGTTACGAGAGAAACGGTTCGTACAAACCTGCTCATACGGATGATAGGGGCGAACGGGGTAGTGCTTCTTTCTGTCTGGAGCGACTGTCCTAGGCACAGAATGATACGTACTAACGTATTAGCAGGTTGAAGATTCATTCGGGCTATTGCTGAAACGAAGCCGCCGGGCAGGGGAGTACCATAAGCGTAACATTGATGGTTTGCGTGAAGAAAATATTTTTTGCCTTCACATTCCGTTGAAAAATTCACACCGTTCAAGCGCAGCGCGTTTGGGAACTTTTTCAATGCTTAGTTAAAGGCAAAAAATATTTTTAGCAAAGCATCTAAGTGAAGCGTTGGTACTCCCCTGCCCGGCGGCGCGGTATTCTACGAATAAATTCCTGGTAATTACAAACTGCAATTTGTTGTTGGTTTAAAGAAAAGCATCGATCCCCTCTTCTTGCAGGACTTGGATAAGTGGCTGCAGGGCCTCGGGGCGCAGGGCTTTTTGGCCTGTGTATTCATAGGGGCGGCCGAGTTCCTGGTATTTGTTTTCGCCGTAGGGATGGAAGGGGAGCAGCTGGCAGCGGCGGGCGCCGGCTTCGTGCAGACGGCGGGCAAAGCCATGGGCATCGTCTATGGTGTCATTGAACCCTGGGATTATGGGGATGCGGGGCAGCACATCGAGTCCTCCGGCGATGGCCGCGCGCATATTGGCAAGGGGAAGCTCGTTGGTAACGCCGGTACCCCCAAGATGCCGTTCACTGTCCCAGTGTTTCATATCAAAGAGCAGCAGGCCGGCCAGGGGGGCAACCTGCTGGAAGACTGCAGGCTGGGCGAAGCCCGAGGTCTCGATGGCCGTATGGATGCCCTTTTCGTGCAGGGCCTGCAGCAGGGCGACGGCAAAGTCTGGCTGGCTGAGGACTTCGCCGCCTGACAGGGTCACGCCGCCACCGCTTTCTTCGTAGAAGGGCAGATCCTGCAGGCAGACGGCGAGGACCTCGTCAATCGTGCGCCAGGTTCCCGTCGTTTCGGACTTGCCAGTCTTGGCTTGGTATAGCACTTCGGGGGCGAAAGACTGGCTTTCAGGGTTGGCGCACCAGCGGCAGCGCAGGGGACAGCCTTTGAAGAAAACCGTCGTGCGGACGCCGGGCCCGTCGTTGGTGCTGAATTTCTGGATATTGAAGATAAGGCCGCGCAACGCTTGGGCTGCGGATGATGATTCTGCCATGGTGCATCCTCCTTTGTGTTGTTTCTTATTTTAGCATGAAGCAGGAAGTGGAAACAAGGAAAATATTTCATTCGTAAGTATATATGGTTTCGACTTGACTGTATGATAGTGATATGTCATAATACTTATAAATGAAAGTCATCGTATTACGAGAAAAGCTGACCATAGGAAAGGATGCTGGACCATGGAACTTTTGATTGATGATGCCGACCTCAAGGTAATCGAACATATCTATGAATATTATCCGGTGGATGGTGTCACGACGAATCCATCGATCTTGGCGAAGGCCGGGCGGCCCCCTTTTGTCCTGCTCAAGGAAATCCGCGCGCTGATCGGTGAGCAGGCCCAGCTGCATGTGCAGGCTGTGGCCAAGGATGCTGCGGGCATGGTCGAAGATGCCAAGCGTATCGTGGCAGAGCTGCCAGGCAACACATATGTCAAGATTCCCTGTGTGCCCGAAGGCTTCAAGGCGATGCGCCAGCTCAAAGGGCTCGGGATACCGACGACGGGGACGGCTATTTATACGCCGCTGCAGGCATTCCTGGCTGCCAAGGCAGGTGCCGCCTATACTGCGCCCTACATCAACCGCATCGATAACTTCGGCTATGACGGCATCGCCGTGGCTGAGACGATACAGGACATCTTCGAGAAGAATCAGCTGCCGGCCAAGATACTGGCCGCCAGCTTCAAGAACTCCGAGCAGCTGCTGCGGCTTTGCCGCCGCGGTGTCGGAGCGGCGACGGCTGCTCCTGCCGTCATCGAGGGGCTGGTGAAGAATCCTGCCATCGATGCAGCTGTCGATGCGTTTGTCGAGGATTTCACGCAGCTCACGGGCCAGACGGCCATGAGCAGATTGTAAGCATAGGCGCTGACGGAAGGAGTGCAGGCTGCTATGGAAAATACGAAACTCTTTGGCAAGCTGACGCCGCGCATGCAGGCGTTCCGCGAGGAAGTGCTGGATGAAAAGCCGTATATCGATGCCGAGCGCGCGTTGCTGGTGACAGAGGTCTATCAGAAGCATCGCGAGCAGCCGCCGGTCATGCGCCGCGCGCTGATGCTCGCGCATATCCTGGAAAAGATGACCATCTATATCGAAGACAAGACGTTGCTGGCGGGCAATCAGGCGACGAAGAACTGCAATGCGCCAATCTTCCCTGAGTATACGATGGGATTTGTCATCGATGAGCTCGACAAGTTCGAGCAGCGCGATGGCGATGTGTTCTATATCACGGAGCAGACCAAGGCCGAGCTGCGGAAAATTGCACCATTTTGGGAGAACAACACGCTGCGGGCCCGCGGCGGGGCACTGCTGCCCGATGAGGTGGCGGTCTTCATGGAGACGGGGCTTTTCGGCATGGAGGGCAAGCTCAATGCTGGTGACGCGCATTTGGCGGTCAATTATCCGCGCATCCTCAAGGAAGGCCTGCGGGGGTATGCGGCGCGCACGCGCGCGGCTAAGTCGGCCCTTGACCTTACAGATCCGGCAAGTGTCGATAAATATGTCTTCTACAAGGCGGTGCTGATCGTGCTGGAGGCTGTGCGCGGTTTTGCGCAGCGCTATGCTGCTCTGGCCGGGAAAATGGCAGCGGAAGAAAAAGACGGCCAGCGCCGTGCTGAGCTGGAGGAGATGGCGCGTATCTGCGCCAAGGTACCGTATGAGCCGGCGGGAAGTTTTTCTGAGGCGGTGCAGGCAGTTTGGTTTATCCAGCTGATTTTGCAGATCGAGTCGAATGGCCACTCGCTTTCCTATGGCCGTTTTGATCAGTATATTGCGCCGTATTATCTGCGGGATTTGCGGGCGGGAGCAATCACGAAGGACGCAGCATTAGAGCTTTTGAGCTGTCTTTGGATCAAGACACTGACGGTGCAGAAAGTGCGCTCGCAGGCGCATACGCTCTCGTCTGCGGGCAGTCCCATGTATCAGAATGTTACGATTGGCGGACAGACGCCGGATGGGCAGGATGCAGTCAATGACTTTTCCTTTGTCGTCCTGCAATCGATTGCCCAGACACGGCTGACCCAGCCGAACCTTACGGTACGCTATCATAAGAATATCAATCCGGAATTCTTTGACCGCTGCATCGAGGTGATGAAACTCGGCTTTGGCATGCCGGCTTTCAATAATGATGAAATCATCATTCCGTCTTTCATCAGCTGGGGCGTGAAGCCAGAGGATGCTTATGATTACAGCGCGATTGGCTGCGTGGAGACTGCTGTGCCAGGCAAGTGGGGGTATCGCTGCACGGGCATGAGCTATCTGAACTTTCCACGCCTGCTGCTCTGTGCGATGAATGGTGGCATTGACCTCACGACTGGCCGCCGTTTTACGGAGGATTTCGGTCACTTTACAGCTATGAAGAGCTACGAAGAGCTGTTTGCGGCCTGGGACAAGACCATCCGTCAGATGACGCGTTACAGTGTCATCGTCGAGAATGCCATTGACTGTGCCTCGGAGCGCGATGTGCCGGACATCCTCTGCTCGGCGCTGACCGATGACTGCATTGGCCGCGGCAAGACCATCAAGGAGGGCGGTGCGGTCTATGACTTCATCTCGGGCCTGCAGGTCGGCATCGCTGACATGGCTGACTCGCTGGCGGCTATCAAGAAGCTCGTCTTCGAGGAGAAACGCTTGACGCCGCAGCAGCTCTGGGATGCCCTGCTCGATGATTTCACGACACCGGAGAACCAGCGCATCCAGGCCATGCTGCAGGAGGACGCGCCTAAATACGGCAATGATGACGACTGTGTCGATGGCTTGGTCGTGGCGGCCTATGACTGCTATCTCGACGAGATCAAGAAATACCGCACGACGCGCTATGGACGCGGCCCGATTGGCGGCATCCGCTATGGCGGCACGTCATCGATTTCGGCCAATGTCGGCCAGGGGATGGGGACAATGGCTACGCCCAACGGGCGCAAGGCCAAGGCGCCGCTGGCGGAGGGTTGCTCGCCGGAGCACAATGCCGACCGCCATGGTCCGACGGCGGTATTCAAATCCGTAGCCAAGCTGCCGACCGCCAAGATCACGGGCGGCGTGCTGCTGAACCAGAAGATGACGCCGGCGATGCTTGACAACGATACCAACAAGCAGAAACTCATGATGATCATACGGACATTCTTCAACCGCCTGCACGGCTACCATGTCCAGTACAATATCGTCTCTCGCGAGACGCTGCTCGATGCCCAGGCGCATCCGGAGAACCACAAGGATCTCATTGTCCGTGTCGCTGGCTACAGTGCCTTCTTCAACGTACTGTCCAAGGCTACGCAGGATGACATCATCGGCCGCACGGAGCAGGCCGTCTGAAAGCAAAGCCTTCCCTGGCATTTTCCGCTGGGGAAGGCTTTGTGCTATAATGGAAGGCAAAACACCAAAGGATGCGATCATGTGAAACAGGAACAGACGAATCTGACGAAGACACAGCAGTTTATCGTCGATTTTTATCATAAGAATCCATTTGTGGAGTATCTGCAGGCTGAGGTTGTGCCGACTGCTGATGGTGGTGTACAGTTGGAACTGACCGTTGAGGCTGAGCATACGAATCTCTATGGCATCATCCACGGCGGCGTGCTGATGTCACTGGCTGACACGGCAATGGGGGCGGCTGCGCTCACGCATAACAAGAAGGTCGTCACGATGAATCTCAGTATGGATTTCATGCATTCCGTGCCGATGACAACGCGGCTGATCGCTACAGGTACTGTACTCCACGATGGCCGTCATACGATGACCCTCGAGAGCGATATCCGCAATGCCGAGGGCAAGTTGTTCGCCAAGGGGCATGGGACCTTCTATGTGCTGGGGCTGGTCGAGGAATGATGCTGTGGGATGGGCGGTCATTTGACGCTTGGCTGGCAGAAACGGTATAATATTTTCTAGATGTGTGCTGATGAATAGTTGGGAGGGGATTGCATGAGTAAGCTTACGTTAGACCGGGCTAAGGAAATCCTGGCGAAACATACGACCGAGGAACATCTCTTTACGCACGCAGCGGCTGTGAGTGCGGCGATGGGGGCGATGGCGGATCATTTCGGTGCGGACAAGGAGCATTGGGAGGCCATCGGCTATCTGCATGATGTGGACTACGAGAAGTATCCCGATGAACACTGCCATCATGTGCGGGAACTATTGGCTCCCGAAGGTATCAGTGAGGAGGATATCCAGACAATCATTGCCCATGGCTGGGGCATCACGACCGATGAAGTCGAGCCGTCGACGGATATCGCCAAGAGCTTGTTTGCCGTCGATGAGCTCACGGGCATCGTGCAGGCTTATGCACTCATGCGTCCCGAGAAGATGGAGGGCATGGAACTCAAATCGCTTAAGAAGAAATTCAAGGACAAACGCTTTGCGGCAAAGTGCAGCCGCGATATCATCAAGCAGGGAATTGACATGCTCGGCATGGAGCCGGGAGAAGTCATGCAGTGCTGCATCGATGGCATGACGGCGCACAGGGAGGAGCTTGGCCTTTGATTGACGAACATGAATGGCGCAGTGTGCTGCAGGTAGCTGAGGATGGTACGTTCTCGGCGGCGGCCAAACACCTTTATGTTTCACAGCCGTCACTGTCCCAGTGCATCAAGAAAATCGAAACCGAGCTGGGCGAGCATCTCTTTGACCGCAGCCAGACACCGCTGCAGCTGACGCCGGCCGGCGAGGTCTACGTGGACAAGGCGCGGCGTATCCAGCGGCTCAAGCAGGAGATCATCAAGGAGACCGCGGACCTTTCGGAGCTGCGCACGGGGCATCTCTGCATCGGCAGTTCGCGCACGCGCTCGTCCTGTTATCTGACCCAGCCCATCATCGACTTCCACCGTAGCTATCCGGGCATCCACTTGCAGGTATGCGAACACAGCCTGCAGGAGCTCAAGGAGGATGTGCTGGCAGGAAACGTTGATTTTGCTCTGCTCTACGAGCCGCTGCCTGATGCGAGCTTTGCGGCAATCCCGTTGCTCAAGGAGCGGACCCTGCTGGCAGTGCCAATGGATCATCCACTTGCGAAGAAATATGGCAGCAAGCAGGTATTGCCGTATCCGACCTTGTCCTTTGCGCGCCTGCATAAGGAACCCTTCATCCGGCTGCAGAGCACGCGGCGCATGTCGCGGATCTTCAGCGAACTCTGCCAGCAGACCCAGTGCGAGCCTGATGTGGTCTTTGAGGCCAACAGCATCATCGATGCGGCGGAACTTTGCACGGCGGGACTCGGCATCACGCTCGTGACCGATATGCTCGTGCGCGGCTGGCATTGGCGCAAGGCGCCCTTCTTCTTCGAGCTGGAGGAGCAGGTACCCGAGCGCCAGCTGGTGGCAGCTTATGGCCGCAACCAGCATCTGTCCCATGCGGCAAGGTCCTTCATCGCGCTGCTCAAGCGCTGACAATATGATAGAAGACAAGGTGGGAGGCTGTGTATTTCACAGCCTCTTTTTGGTGCTATTGGTTTTTTGAATAATGAATATAAGCAGCATGTATTTCCCCGATAGCTTTTTTTTATGTAAAATAAGCTTAGTTAATGGTTTTTTATCATTCGTTGTGTATTAAGGGAAGCTTTAGGAGGGGAAACATTATGTCGAAGGAGATTTCACGTCGTACCTTCATAAAAGGCGCGGCAGCAGCCGGTGTCGTACTGGCAGCAGGCTCTTACTTCACGTGGAATGGCAAGAACATTCCGGAAAAAGTCCAGAAGGGAGAGGTCACGTACGATGTACTGATCATCGGCAGCGGCGGCGCTGGCATGCGTGCAGCATTGGCTGCGGCTGAGAACAAGAATCTCAAGGTCGCTGTCATGACGAAGCTCGTCCCGACGCGTTCGGCTTCGACGATGGCACAGGGCGGCATGAACGGTGTCACGGCTGTTACCGATACGGCAGATACGGTCGAGTCCCATGTGTTCGATACGATCAAGGGCGGCGACTATCTCTGCGACCAGGATGCGGTCGAATACTTCGCTGAGCGTGCTGGTGCCAACATCTATGAGATGGATTATATGGGCTATCCGTACAACCGCCAGAAGGACGGCTGCTTCCATCAGCGCAAGATGGGCGGCCATTCGCATGCACGTGCTTCCTACTTCGAGGACCGCGCTGGCCATGCAATGGTGCACACGCTGTTCGAGCAGTGCCTGGACAAAGGCATTGATTTCATCTCCGAGTGCCAGATGCTTGAGATCAGCATGGGCGGCGAGAAGAACGACCAGCTCAACGGCGTTATCGCTATGGATATGCGCACAGGCAATCTCATCGGCGTTCCGGCTAAGGCTGTCATCATCGCGACGGGCGGCTATGGCCGTGTCTACTGGATCCGTACGTCCAATCCGTACAGCTCCACGGGTGACGGCATCGTGGCCGGCATGAATGCTGGTATCCCGTTCAAAGATCCCGAGATGGTGCAGTTCCATCCGACGGGCCTTTCGGCTAATGGTGTCCTGCTTTCCGAGTCCAGCCGTGCCGAGGGCGCGCAGCTCAAGAACAAGAATGGCGAGCGCTTCATGGCTAAATATGCACCGGAGAAGATGGAGCTGGCAACGCGTGATATCGTAGCGCGTGCTATCGCTACGGAGATCGAGGAAGGCCGCGGTATCGGCGAAGGCATCCATGCCGGCGTCTACATGGACTTCACGGTCATCCCGGCCGAGCGTATCCGCGAGCGTCTGGGACAGGTTGCTGACCTTTCCAAACGCTTCGCCGGTGTCGATATCACGAAAGAACCGGTTCCTATTGCACCGACCTGCCACTATTCCATGGGCGGCCTTGAGATGGCTGACTTCCATACGGGCGAGTCGCGCGTACCGGGCATCTATGTCGCTGGTGAGTGCAGCTGCGTATCGGTACATGGTGCAAACCGCCTCGGCGCAAACTCCCTGTCTGAGGTACTCGTCTTCGGCCATACGGCTGGCGATGGTGCAGCAGCTTACGCAAAAGATCATAATTATGCTGGCAGCCAGGACAAACTCGCTCAGGATTGCCAGAAATGGAAAGATAAATTCGAAGAAGTCACGAACCGTCCGGAAGGCTGCGGCAAGACCGTACCGGAGATCCGTGATGCCATGGTCAACACGATGTGGTACAAAGCTGGCGTATTCCGGCAGGAAGACCAGCTGAACCAGGCAACGCAGGAGCTCAAGGCTCTTGAGGAAGAGTATAAGCATTGCTATGTCGGCGACAGCTCGCATGTCTATAATACGGCTTTTGAGCAGTACGTCGAGCTCGGCAACCTGCTGCAGATCTCCCATGCCATCGTACAGGGCGCACTGGCTCGCAAAGAGAGCCGTGGCGGTCATTCCCGTCGTGACTATCCGAAACGTGATGACAAGAACTTCCTCAAACATACGCTTATCTTCAAAGATCAGAAGACGGGCGAGTATCGTGCGGAATATAAAGACGTCGTTATCACGAAATATCAGCCGAAAGAAAGGAAGTATTGATCATGGACGTAAAGCTTAGAATCCATCGCTTCGTTGAAGGGAAAAAATGGGTACAGGATTACACGCTTCCGGTTACGGTCGGCATGACGGTACTTGAGGCACTGACGCAGGTCAAAGAGCATCAGGACCCGACCCTTTCGTTCACTTGCTCCTGCCGTTCGTCCATCTGCGGCGCTTGCGCTGTCCGCGTCAACGGCAACGCAGAGCTCTCCTGCGAGATCCTCGTCGAGAACCTCATGAAGCGTTACGATACGGATGAGCTCACGATTGAGCCGCTGGGCAACTTCCGTGTCATTCGCGACCTCATCGTCGACTGGGATCCGAAATATGCCCGCATCAAGAAAATCAACCCGACGGTACATCCGAAGGATGAGTTCTCCGCTGAGAAAGGCTGCAAGCAGTCGCCGGAGGACTTCAACAAATACAAGAAACTCGCCGGCTGCATTCTCTGCGGCTCCTGCGTATCCGAGTGCAACAAGAATGCACTGAGCCAGGATGACTTCCTCGATCCCTTCGTTTTCGTCAAGGCTGCGAAAATCACGCAGGATTCCCGTGACAAAGATCCGAAGGAACATCTCAAAGCTGTTGTCGATGCTGGTCTCTGGCGCTGCTTCAACTGCCAGGAGTGCACGGCAAAATGCCCGAAGGGCCTCGATCCGGCTGGTGCCATCGAGAAGCTCAAGGAAGCTACGTTCAAGATGGGCCTCGATGACAACGTCGGTGCCCGCCATGCCAAGGCAATCTATGACGATATCAGCGAGTCCGGTACGCTTGACGAGTCGAAGCTCAACATCAAGTCGGAGGGCTTCTTCGCCGCTGGTCTGCGTGCACCGATGGCCCTGCGTCTCATGCGTGTCGGCAAGATGAATCCGCTCGACAGCCATCCGGTCAACAAAGAGATTGAAACCATCCGCAAGGTCGTCAAGAATGCGGAAGCGGCAGCGAAGGAGGAGAACTGACTATGAAGTACGCATTATTCCCGGGCTGCGTCCTTGAAGGCGCTGCAGCTGAGGCTTATACGTCCCTGAAGAAAGTCTGCGAGAAGCTCGGCATCGAAGTAGAAGAAATCCCGAACTGGACCTGCTGTGGTGCGTCGCACGCACAGGGTGTCAATGATCTGGCAGCACTGGCTGTCAACGCGCGCAACATCTCGATTGCCGAGCATATGGGCCTAGACATCATGACCGTCTGCAACACCTGCACGCTGCAGCTGCGTACGGCTAAAGCCCGTCTCGACAAGGATGAGAAGCTCCGCGAGAAGGTCAACAAGATCCTCAAGGATTCCGGTCATCCGTATGAATACAAAGGCACGAGCCAGGTCACGCACTTCCTCTGGATCCTCGACGATCATCCGGAGATCCTCGATGGCAAGATCACGAACCCGCTCAATGGCTATAAAGTTGCCGGGTACTATGGCTGCCATATCCTGCGTCCGCAGGAGGTCATGGACCATGGCGACGGCAAGCATCCAGAGTATCTGGAGCGCCTGATCCGCAAGCTCGGTGCTGAGCCGGTATGGTTCAGTGCAAACCGCAAGTGCTGCGGCTTCCATGCCCAGCTGGCGGCTGAGCACGATGTGCTCGTCGCTACGGGCCAGATTGTCGACAGTGCCGATCAGGCTGGTGCTGGCGCTATCGTTACGCCGTGCCCGCTCTGCCAGATGCAGCTCGATATGTACGAGCCGGAGGGCCGTGAGGCCGTCCACTCGCAGGCTGAGGTTCCTATCCTCCACCTGCAGCAGCTCGTCGGCCTGGCACTGGGCATGACGAAAGCCGAGGTCGGCTTTGACCGTCACGTCTCGGCACAGGAAAAGCTCAAACTGGGCTGATGAATCAACGTACCCTTTCCTAAATTATATAAACACACATCACAACGCAAAGGTGACAGGCTTACAGAAAGCCTGTCACCTTTGTGCTATAATGGGGCAAACTGATAACCAAGCAGGGGGAAGGAGTGCTGTTCATGGCAAGAGTTGTGGTGATTGGTTCAGGGCCGGCCGGCGTGTCGGCGGCACTTTACGCACGGCGGGGAGGTGCGGAGGTCACAGTGGTCTCCCGCGGGGAGCAGACCGGGGCGCTCGCCAAGGCGCATCTCATCGAGAATTACTACGGGCTGGAAGAGCCGGTGTCCGGTGCAGAGCTGCTGCGCCGGGGAATCGCTGGCGCCCGGAAGCTCGGGGTGGAATTTACCGAGGATGAGGTACTGTCGCTGGCCTTTGATGATTCGTTCACAGGATTCCTTGTAGAGGGCCGTAAGGCGAAGCTGGCGGCTGACAGTGTCATCCTAGCTGCCGGTGCGGCGCGCAGCAGCTTGAAATTGCCGGGCATTGCCGCGTTTGAAGGCAAGGGGGTCAGTTATTGCGCAGTCTGTGATGCCTTCTTCTATCGCGGTAAGGCGGTGGCGGTCATCGGTGCCGGCGAGTATGCGCTGCATGAGGCGCAGGCGCTGCTGCCCCATGCGGCCCGGGTTGTCCTGCTGACCAATGGGGCAGAACCAGCCGTGGCTGTTCCGGCGGACATCGATGTGCAGACAGGCGCCTTGGCGGCGATAGAAGGGGAAACGCGCGTGGCGCGTGTGCGGTTTGCTGATGGCAGTGCGCTGGATACGGATGGTGTATTCCTGGCCTTGGGGACGGCCGGCAGCACGGAGCTGGCACGCAAGCTTGGCATCATGCTGGCGGGCAATAACATCAAGACCGATGCGCATATGGCGACGAATGTGCCGGGCATCTTTGCGGCTGGCGACTGCACGGGCGGTCTCCTGCAGGTAGCCAAGGCTGTCTATGAGGGCGCAGAGGCGGGCCTGGCGGCTGTGAAGTTCCTGCGCGAAAAACAATAGACGGAAAATACCTGATTGTGATAGAATCGAATAGTGGTTACGAATGATAGTCTAAGCAGAGATTAAGAGGTGCACGATGATTAAACTGATTTTATCGGATATGGACGGTACGCTGCTCGATGAAGCGGGTAACATGCCGGCAGGCTTTGATGATGTGATGGCACAGCTGCATGAGCGCGGCGTGATGTTTGCGCCGGCCAGCGGCCGCCAGTATCAGTCGCTGGTAGAGAGTTTCCCCGAGTACGCGGATAAATTCCTGTTCATCAGCGATAATGGCACGATGGTGCGCCAGCATGGCCGGGAAATCTTTTCCGATGTCATCGAGCGCCAAAATGCGCTGCGCCTTATCGATAGCGTCAATGAAATCGATGGCATCTACAATGTGTTCTGCGGCAAGAAGAAGGCCTATATGCTCAAGGGCAAGCATCCGGAGAAATACTTCGATGAATTGCAGAAATATTTCCGGGAGCTCGAGCTGGTCGATGATTTCGCAGCTGTCGATGACGATCCCATCAAGGTCTCATTCTTCACGGCCGGTGCCGATGCGGATACGAAGATCTTCCCGCTGTTTGCGCAGGAGCAGGCAAACATGCAGGTCGTGCTCGCAAGCGCTTACTGGGTGGATATCACCAATAAGGGGGCAAACAAGGGCATGGCCGTGCGCAAGGTGCAGGATCGCCTGGGCATCGGCTTCGAGGAATGTGCGGCATTTGGCGACTATATGAACGACAAGGAAATGCTGGAGTCGGTCTATTACAGCTATGCGATGGATAATGCTTATCCCGATATCAAGGAAATCGCTCGCTTCACGACGAAGAGCAATGCCGAAAACGGTGTACTTTGGCAGATCGAGCAGCTTATCGATCAGGGTCTTTGCTAAGAAAATATTAATGGAAATATAATGTAAAAGAGGTCGTCGTTTTAAGGTTCTTCCAATTTGCAGCTTCTATACTAGCAACTGTGAAGATAAAGATTTGAGACAAAGGAGTCTGAAGTTATGAAAGCAAGCATGAAAAAAGTCACGGCAATCGCATTGGCTGGCATGATGAGCTTTGGCGTTGCCAGTGTTTCCCTGTCGAGTGTTTCCGAGGCACATCATAATGATGCGCAGCAGGAAGAGTATGCCGATGGCACGTCAAATAAATACAGCCATCGCATCCATGAGGAGGAGACGACACATCGCCAGAATGTCCGCTCGATCCGTTATGAGCATCGCAAGGGCATGATTGATGATAAAGAGCATGAAAAGAAGCTCAAAGAGGAGCAGGAGCGTCATGATCATCAGATGAAGCAGATCAAAGAAGATTATGAGTCGCATAGCCGTCATAAAAAGTAAATAAGCGATAGGCGGCAGAGGCCGTCCGGCAGAAAGGCCGGGCGGTCTTTTTATTGCATATTGCCAGTGGAAACGGTATAATCAAAGATAGATAAATATGGCCGCAATCCAAGAGCAAAGCAGGTGACAGATTATGCCAATGAAAATCGATAATATGACGGCGCAGGGGCCGTCGATTTCCGTGAGCCGCAGCACGGAAGAAGAGCGCGTCCGCGATGCGGATGCCGATTTCGGTGCGGAGCTCCGCAGCCAGGAGGAGTCGGTGACGACGGAGCAGCTCGACAAGCTGCTCAAGCAGATCGATGAGCAGGGGGCGCGGCTCTCGCGGACGCCGACCTATGATGAGCTCAAGTCATACCGCACGCTAATCAAGAATTTTGTCGGCGAGGCTGTCAATCATATGTATGAACTCCATACACAGGCTGGCTGGGACCGCATGGGCCGCCAGAAGGTCTATACGACGGTGCGCAAGATTGACAAGAAACTCGAGGAGATGGCGGAGAAGATCCGGCTGGGGCAGGCGAACCAGCTGGATATCATTGCAAGCCATGATGCCATCCGCGGGATGCTCGTGGATATCTACATGTAATGGAAATCAGCTGGGATAAGATCATCGGCCACGCGGAACAGAAGCAGCAATTGCAGACGATGCTGGCCGAGGGACGCTTGCCGCATGCACTGCTTCTGGCAGGGCCAGATGGCATCGGCAAGAAGATGGTAGGCCGGGCCTTGGCAGCGGCCATACTTTGCGGCGAACATACGGGAAAGGGCGCAGCCTGCGGTCACTGTGCGTCGTGTCAGGCGATGCGGCTCGAAAGCCATCCCGATTACTATGAGGTCTTGCCAGAGAGCCGCGGCAAGGCGGCTAAGGTCATCCGCATCGAGCAGATTCGCGAGATGCAGACGGAAGCCTCGCGTTATCCGACGCTGTCAGCAGGCCGGGTCGTGCTCATCGACGAGGCCGAGCGCATGAACGAGGCGGCAGCCAACAGCCTCCTGAAGACGTTGGAGGAGCCGGCAGGACAGGTTACGTTCCTGCTGGTCACGAGCGCGCGCAGCTCGCTGCTCGACACCATCGTTTCGCGGTGCATGCCGATGGCTTTTGGCATGCTGCCGTCTGAGGAGATGGCGCAAGCGCTCAAGGGCAGGGGCATACCCGAGGCTGCGGCTGCGGAGCTGGCGGCTTTGGCTGATGGCAGCCTGGGCCGGGCTGTGACGCTGTATGAGAACGGCGGCCTGGAGCTGCGTGATGATGCGCTGGCGTTCCTTGAGCAGCTCGATGATATGGGCCTGGAACAGGTCTGGCAGCAAGCCAAGACCAAAGGGGCTTGGGAGCGGGAGAAGCTGGCGGAGTGGTTCCTGTATCTCAACATGATGCTGCGGGATATGCTGGTGCTCTATGAGGATGGTGCAAGCCCGCTGCTTTACCACCAGGACAGCCGGCAGCGGCTGGCGGGACTCCTGCCGCGTTTCACGGAGCCCCGCATCTTTGCGCTGCTCGCGCTGGTGCGGGACTTGCAGCGACGGCTGCAGGCCAATGTGAACCTGCCGCTGCAGATGGAAGGATTCTTATTGCGTATACGCGATTTGACATAGATATATTAGGAGGAAAACAGTGCAGACAATCATAGGGGTCCGCTTCAAGAAGGCGGGAAAGATATATTATTTTGGCCCGGGGAATCTCGAGATCGAGCAGGGGCAGCATGTCATTGTCGAAACGGCACGCGGCATGGAGTGCGGACTGACGGTCCTGGGCCCGCGTGAGGTGGAGGATCAGGAGATCACCCAGCCGCTGAAGATCGTCCATCGCATCGCCAATGCATCCGATCTCCAGCGCATCGAGGAGAACAAGAAGCGCCAGGTAGAGGCCTTTGCCATCTGTGAGAAGAAGATCCAGGAGCACAAGCTGCCGATGAAGCTCGTCGAGGTCGAGTACACCTTTGACATGAACAAGATCATCTTCTATTTCACGGCAGATGGCCGCATCGATTTCCGCAATCTGGTCAAGGATCTCGCGGCGGTGTTCCGCACGCGCATCGAGCTCCGGCAGATCGGCGTGCGTGATGAGGCCAAGCTCATGGGCGGTATTGGCTGCTGCGGGCGGCCGCTCTGCTGTGCGTCGTTCCTCGGCGACTTCGAGCCCGTATCGATCCGCATGGCCAAGGAGCAGAACCTGTCGCTGAACCCGACGAAGATCTCGGGTATCTGCGGCCGCCTGATGTGCTGCCTCAAATACGAGAATGACTGCTACTGCGAGAACTGCCACAAGAAGCAGAAAAAAGTCATGGCCCCGGCCCAGGGCAGCCGCGTCGTGTCGGTCGAGGGTGAGGGCAAGGTCATCTCGCTGAACCAGCAGCGCCGGACGGCGACCATCCTGCTCGATAACAGCCGGACGATTGTGGCCTCTTGGGAAGATGTCATCGAGAAGGATGAGGACGATGCAGGGACGCTGGCTAGTGCCATCTCTGCTGAGCCGGCTGTCGATGAGGTCCTTGCCGGCATGGCGGCCGAGGCCGAGCCACGACAGGAACGTCCGCGCCGCGAGCGCAGCCGCCGGCCGCGTGGTGACCGCAAGCCGGATGGCCATGCGCGTGACCGGCGGGAAAATCGCGAGCGGGACAAGGAATCGCGCAATGGTGGTTCCCACAGCCGCCGCCGTCCCCGTGGCGACCATGAGAAGGGCCGTGAGGGCGGCAGCAACCGTTCCCGGCGCGACCGCCGTCTGCGCGGCAACCGCGAGAAGAATGGCAACAACGGCGGAGGCAAGGAAAACAAAGAATGAGAGACGTCAGCCTGAAGGAAAATGAACGGCTGGACGATTTGATGAAGAGCGGGCGGCACATCATCCAGAACACGCAGGAATTCTGCTTTTCGCTGGATGCGGTGCTGCTCGCCCACTTTTTATCGTGGAAAAGCCGGCAGAAAGTGTTGGAGCTCGGCACGGGCACGGGGGTCATCCCCTTGATCATTGCCGATGAGGTGGCCCGGGTCGATGCCGTGGAGCTCAATCCGGTCATGGCCGATGTCGCGGCCCGCAATGTCTGGATGAATGAGCTGGAAGACAAGATTTTCGTCCGTGAGGGTGACTACCGTGGGATTCGGGAGCTTTACGCGCCCGAATCTTTTGATGTGGTGGTAGCCAATCCACCGTATCGGCCGGTGGCGCAGGGACAGGTAAATAAGATGTCAGGCGTTGCCAGGGCACGCCATGAATTCACGGCAACCCTGGCGGATGTCGTGCGTGCGGCCCGCTATGCGCTGCGGTTCGGCGGCCATTTTGCGATGGTGCACCTGCCTGAGCGGCTCGGGGAGATCATCGTGTGCCTGCATGAGCATCAGCTGGCGCCGAAACGCTTGCAGATGGTGCAGCCGAAGGATGGCAAGGCCCCGAACATGATGCTCATCGAGGCTGTCGTCGGCGCGGCGCCCGGCGGGCTCAAGGTCCTGCCGCCGCTTATCGTACATGAGGAAGATGGCAGTTATACACCGGAGATCCTGCGGATCTATGGCATGGAGGAAGAGTGATGACAACAGAATCAGCAAATGGTGCCGGGACGCTTTATCTTTGCGCGACGCCCATCGGCAACCTGGAGGATATGACTTATCGCGCAGTGCGCATGCTGGGTGAGGTGGAACTGATCGCGGCGGAAGATACGCGGCATACGCGCCAGCTGCTCACGCATTTCGACATCCATACGAAGCTCACGAGCTATCACGAACACAACAAGTTCACGAAAGGGCCGGAGCTCATCGAATATATCCAGCAGGGGCATGATCTCATCTGTGTCAGCGATGCGGGGCTGCCTGGCATCTGCGATCCTGGCAGCCATCTAGCGGAGCTTGCGATTGCGGCGGGCATCCGCGTTTCGCCATTGCCGGGCTGCAATGCTGGCCTGTCGGCGCTGATTTGCTCAGGACTTGATACGACATTGTTTACGTTTGTCGGTTTCCTGCCCAAGACGGGCAAGAAACAGCAGGAGACGCTTGCTCGTATCAAAGGCTATGAAGGTTCGCTGATTTTCTATGAGGCGCCGCATCATTTGAAGGCAACGCTCAAGCAGCTGCTGGCAGGCCTTGGCGACCGCCGGGCAGTGCTGGGCCGGGAACTCACGAAGAAGTTTGAGGAGTTCCGTCGCGGCAATTTGTCAGAGCTTATGGAATACTATCAGCAGAACGACCCGCGGGGCGAGTATGTCATCGTCGTCGAGGGCGCTGGGGAGGAGACGATGCCGGCTGAGGCTGAAACGATGCCGGCTGATCCTGTCGAGCTTTGTAAGCAGCTGATGGCCGCTGGCCTTGACAAGAAACAGGCCATGCGTGAAACCGCGAAAAAACTTGGCCTTAGCCGCCGCGATGTCTATCAGGCTATGCTGACAGAGCAGGAATAATGCGCTATAATGAAAAAGTTAGAAGAAAACCCGAATCATTAGCGGGTTTATTATAAGGAGGATCATTTTCCATGACAGAGAAAAAACCGTTTTATATCACGACGCCGATTTATTATCCGAGTGCCAAGCTGCATATCGGCCATGCATACTGCACGACGATTGCTGACTCGATTGCCCGCTTTCATCGCCTGGCCGGAGAGGATGTATTCTTCCTGACGGGCTCGGACGAGCACGGCCAGAAAATCCAGGAGAAGGCTGAGGCTGAAGGCGTAACGCCCATCGAGTACACGGATAAGATCGTTGCCGGTTTCCAGAATCTCTGGCAGCGCCTGAACATCAGCAATGATGATTTCATCCGCACGACGCAGAAACGTCATGAGAAAGTGGTCCAGGAAATCTTCCGCCGCATCTATGCCAAGGGCGATATCTACAAAGGCTCCTACAAGGGCCTCTATTGCACGCCGTGTGAAAGCTATTGGACCGAGCATCAGCTCGATGAGAATGGCTGCTGCCCGGACTGCCATCGCCCGGTACAGGAAGTTGCCGAGGAGGCATACTTCTTCAAGATGAGCAACTATCAGGACAAGATCCTTGCATATATTGAGGAGAATCCGGATTTCATCCAGCCGGCATCGCGCCGCAATGAGATGATCAACTTCATCAAGCAGG
Organism: Pseudoselenomonas caprae; assembly: GCF_008271345.1. Taxonomy (NCBI): domain Bacteria; kingdom Bacillati; phylum Bacillota; class Negativicutes; order Selenomonadales; family Selenomonadaceae; genus Pseudoselenomonas; species Pseudoselenomonas caprae. Next base: position 65,424 of record NZ_VTOZ01000010.1, on the reverse strand, counting down.
GCCTTGAAGACCTCTGCATCTCGCGCACGTCCTTTGACTGGGGCATCCCGGTTCCCATCGATGAGAAGCATGTCATCTATGTTTGGTTCGATGCACTGACGAACTATCTGACGCCGATTGGTTTCCTCGATGATCCCGAGAAATTCAACAAATTCTGGCCAGCCGATTTGCATCTTGTCGGTAAGGAAATCGTGCGTTTCCATACGATTATCTGGCCGTGCATCCTTATGGCCCTCGATTTGCCGCTGCCGAAGAAAGTCTATGGTCACGGTTGGTTGATTGTCGATGGCGACAAGATGTCGAAGTCGAAGGGCAACGTCGTTGACCCGATTGCCCTTATCGACGAGTTCGGTGCCGATGCAATCCGCTATTTCCTGCTGCGGGAAATCAACCTCGGCCAGGATGGCAACTTCTCGCGCGATGCCTTGATCCAGCGCATCAACAGCGATCTGGCCAACGACCTCGGCAACCTGCTGCATCGCACCCTCAACATGATCGGCAAGTTCCAGGATGGCATCGTGCTCGCACCGCAGGGTGAGAGTGAGATCGATGCATCGCTCAAGGCTGATGCCGCTGAGACGGTGCAGTTCTTCGATGAGAACATGCAGAAGATGGAGTTGTCGCTGACCATCAAGAAGGTCTGGGCCTTCATCAGCCGTGCCAACAAGTATATCGATGAGACGGCACCGTGGGCACTGGCCAAAGAGCCGGAGAAGAAGCAGGAGCTCGCGAATGTCATGTACAACCTCGTCGAGTCGCTGCGTCATATCAGCGTGCTGATCGCGCCGTTCATGCCGATCACGGCTGAGCGCATCTGGCAGCAGCTCAACCTGCCGCAGGCTTTTGCCGAGGTGCAGCTTGACGATATCCGCGCTTGGGGCGGCACGCCGGCTGACCTCAAAGTCGGCACGCCGGAGCAGCTTTTCCCGCGCATCGAGGTCGAAAAGGAAGAGCAGCCGACAAAACAGCCGAAGGCTAACAAGCAGAAAAAAGAGAAGAAAGCCGACAAGAAGGATGACAGCGGTGAGGTAACCTTCGATGAGTTCAGCAAACTGCAGCTGCGTGTCGCGAAGGTTCTCGCAGCTGAGAAGATCCCTGAGACGGATAAGCTGCTCAAACTCAAGGTGGACCTCGGCAGCGAGCAGCGTGAGCTCGTATCAGGCATCGCCAACCACTACGAGCCGTCGGAACTCATCGGCAAGAATGTCGTCATGGTGGCGAACCTCAAGCCGGCCAAGATCCGCGGCGTCGTTTCCCATGGCATGGTGCTTGCGGCTTCGCAGGGCGATGATCTCAAGGTTGTCTCGGTCGACATGCCGGTCGGAGCTGTCGTCAAATGATGGAGCTTGTCGATACGCATACGCATCTCAATGATGTGAAATTTGCCGGTCACGAGCAGGAGGTCATCGAGCGTGCCCGTGAAAACGGCGTGACGCGTCTGATCAACATGGGCGATACGCTGGCCTCGTCGGCCAAGGCCGTCGAGCTCGCAGCCTCCTATGAGGGCGTCTATGCCGGCGTAGGCATCCATCCCGAGGAGGCTTTCCCGATGACGGGGAAGGATGACGATATGCTGGCGGCTTGGACCGAGCAGCCGCGGGTCGTGGCTATCGGTGAGATCGGCCTTGACTATTATTGGGAGAAGGACCTCGAAAAGCGGGCACTGCAGCAGCGCATCTTCATCCGCCAGCTCGACCTGGCACGTCAGCTGCATCTGCCAGTCTGCATCCATGACCGTGATGCCCATGGCGATACGCTGGCTATCCTCAAGCGGGAGGGCCGTGGCCTGCGCGGTGTCATGCACTGCTTTTCGGGCAGCTGGGAGATGGCACAGGAACTGCTGAAGCTGGGCTGGTATATCGGGGTCGATGGGCCGCTGACCTTCAAGAATGCGGCGAAACTGCCGGAAATCGTACAGAGATTTCCGCTGGAACGGCTCTTGGTGGAGACGGATGCCCCATATCTGGCCCCTGTGCCGATGCGTGGCAAGCAGAATGAACCGGCCTTCGTGCGCTATGTGGCCGAGAAAGTCGCCGAAATCAAGGGGATTTCCGTGGATTTGGTGGCAGAACAGACCTCACGCAACGCGGAGGAACTATACGTCCTGTAACCCTTGTAAATCATAGTTTTTAGCAAAAGTGGTGGACAAAGTCACAAAAGTGGCGCCCACCACTTTTCTTGTCCCATTGTTCAGCTGGTTTTCAGCCTAAAGTGGGAGAATGAGACATGTGGGTTTGACAGGGTCATGACTCACATGGTATACTTCATAAAGTTCTTCACAAGCATTTGAAGGGGGCTTTTAATGAGTTTAACCAAACTTGTGACATTCAATAGCAAAGAAAAAAAATTGATGCTGTGCCTGATGCTCGCAGTACTCATGATGATGACGACGGGTTTCACACGCAACACGGTCCCGTCGGCAATGCATCAAGTGTCTGTCCTCGTGGATGGACGTACGATTACCCTGAATACGACCCATACGAGCCCGGACTACATCCTTATCCGGGCTGGCGTGAAACTCAGCGCCAACGATGAATTCCGTTTGGAAAAGATCGACGATAAGAACACGAAAATAACGGTTTACCGTGCGGTCCCGGTAACTGTCTCGTACAATGGTCAGAAAAAGGAAGTTATGACCAGCAAGCAGACCGTAGGCGACGCCCTGATCGAATTGGGCTACAATCTGGAAGACGTGGAAGCGGCTCCAGGACTGGATACGAAAATTCAGGAAAACTTGGATATAGTGGTAAAAGACAGTGCCGCTAAACTTCAGGCACTGGCTCGGCAGCGTGAAGAACAAATGAAGCCGAAGGTACAGACGGAGATGGGCCAGCGTGCCTATCGCAATGTCTATACGATGGAGGCTACTGCCTATCTGCCCAGCGATGGCGGCGGCAGCGGCATAACGGCGACTGGCATCGCGGCAGCCCGCGGCGTCGTAGCTGTTGACCCGAATGTGATTCCTCTGGGATCGCGTGTGTACATCCCCGGCTATGGCGTAGCCATTGCCGCCGACACGGGCGGAGCAATCCGCGGCGAGCGCATCGACCTCTGCATGGAGTCGTATGGCGAGGCCATGAACTTTGGCCGCCGCTACGTCGAAGTCTATGTATTAGACTGAGAAAAAACAATATGTCAGCAAGGGAAGCCTTTCCGGAAACGGGAGGGCTTTTCTTATGGGCAAAATTATTTTGTGCTTTATGCAACATTCGTTCACAAATGTATAATAATTATGCTATAATTAATGGTAATTAATAGCATACGCGAATGGAAGCGGTATGCAGCTGGTAAAATCCGCGAAAGGACGAGTGTTGATGGAGCAAAGCAAGATAGTTGCCTTGACGAAAAAACTGTTGCGTGATTACTACGAATACGGAGACATTGCGGAGCTGGAGAATATGTTTTCGGAGGATGTGATCACGTTCGGTATTCATTCGGACAGCTATGCGACTGGGAAAGATAGGGCCGCGCAATGCTTGCGCCAGATGTATTACGAGCTGAAATCCTGCCGGGTCACCAAGCTGAAATGCATAGAAAAGGCTACGGACCAGGGCTGGGCCGTGCGGGCCAATCTCGTGTTCTCCACGACGAATCGCATGCGCAACATGCATCAGGTGCTCGTGATGTTCCGCGATAGCGCTGCTGGCCGCAAAATCTGCGGCTTGCATTTCCAGCACGACATGCGCCATGAGCTGCTCTATCAGGCCGTGAGCTCGCGTATCCTCAATCGCGGCGAGCTGGCGGATGGCTCGATGGATGAGGTCATGGACATGGTGGCTTCGTATGTCAACTGCGCCTATGTCCAGTACCGGCCCGATCAGGAGCTGCCTGTCGACTATTATAGCGAAGAGCTTTGGCGCATGCTCGGCTACAAGTCCGGCCCGGCTTTCGGCCAGCAGTTTGCCGGGCAGGATATTCTGCTGGAGCGGCTCGTGCACCCGCATGACTTGGTGCCCAGCCGTGAGGAGATCAAGCGCCAGCTGCTGAAGTCGGACAGCTACCAGGTCGAGTTCCGCCTGCGCCGGGCTGATGACAGCTATATCTGGTGCATCGAGTGCGGCCGCTATGTGCTTGATCCGAAATCGGGCATCGGCACCTTCAATGCCGTGATCACGAACCTGTCGCCACTCAAGCAGACGCATGCTTCCTTCCTATACAACCTGCGTCATGACCGGCTGACCAATCTCTACAATAAGAAGGCCTTCTGCCGCCGCACCGCTGAGGTGCTGGCCGATAATCCCGATACCGAGTTCGAGATCATGCGCTTCAACATCGCGCGCTTCAAGGTCATCAACGATCTGTTCGGCGAGGAGACAGGGGACAAGCTGCTGCGCTATATCGCGCATTTCCTCAAGAGCATCAAGCTGGAGCCCTGTGTCTATGGGCGCCTCTATGCCGATAACTTCCTGCTCTGCTATCCCACGCATGACGATATGCGCAATCATATGATAAGCTCGCTGCAGATGCTGGCCGAGACGTTTGCGCTGGATTACCGCATCGAGTTCTACTTCGGTGTCTATACGATCCGTGATACGGCGTTGTCGGTGACGACGATGATCGACCGGGCTTCCATGGGCCTGGCCAAGGCGGCCCATAACGGCGTGGTGGCCTGCGGCGAATACGGCGAAGACATGCGCGACAATATCGTCAACGAACAGGTCATCGTCAACAACATGCAGAGTTCGCTGCTGCGCGGCGAGTTCCTCGTCTACATCCAGCCAAAATACGAGCTCATGAGTGAGAAGATCGTGGGCGGCGAGGCGCTGGTGCGCTGGCTGCATCCGCAGCTGGGCTTCATCTCGCCTTCGCGATTCATTCCCATCTTTGAGAAGAATGGTTTCATCTATCAGCTCGACAAATACGTCTGGGAGAGGGCCTGCCAGATCCTGCGCGAGGATATGGATGCGGGGCGGCCGGTCTTGCCGATCTCTGTCAATGTGTCCCGCATTGATTTCTATAGCCCCAATATCGTGCAGGTATTTGAACAGCTCATTGAAAAATATGATATCCCGCCGCGGCTGCTGGAGCTGGAGCTCACCGAAAGTGCCTATGTGGAGAACCCGCAGCAGATCATCGAGATCACCAAGGAATTGCAGCGCAAGGGCTTCCCGATTCTCATGGACGACTTCGGCAGCGGCTATTCCTCGCTCAACATGCTCAAGGACATGCCTGTCGACATCCTGAAGATCGATCTGCAGTTCCTGTCAGACAGTGACAAAGAGGACAATGGCCGGGGGGGCAATATCCTGAATTCTGTCGTGCGCATGGCCAAGTGGCTGCATATCCCCGTCATTGCCGAAGGCGTCGAGAAGCAGCAGCAGGTAGATTTCCTGCGGACAATCGGCTGTGAGTGCGTGCAGGGCTACTTTTTCTCGAAGCCGGTGCCGCTGGAGGTCTATCGTGACCTGGTCGGCAAGGGGTTCAGCGAAACGCCGCTGCCGGTGCATCTGGGGCCGGAGGACACCGTGGATATGATGACGATGTCGGCGCAGCTGACCGTGCTCTTCAATGGCGCGGGCGGCGCTATCGGTCTCTACGAGCTCGTGGGCGGCACGCTGGAGATCCTGCGGGCCAACGACGGCTATTTCAAGTTGTTCGGCGACTCGCGGGACAACGTCTACGGCCCGGACAGCTCGACCATCGACCGCATCGATTACCGGGACCGCGAGCGCTTCTGGCAGACCATCCGACAGGCTGAGGCCTCGAAAAGTGTCGAGGAATGCGAGCTGCGCCGTTACTGCGCAGATGGACGCCTGCTCTGGATACGCGTGCGGGCCAGCATCATCTATGTGGAGCAGCTGTGCACGCTGCTGTATCTGGTCATGGAGGATGTCACGCCGCTGGCCGAGGAGCGCGAGCAGCTCCAGAAGATGCTGGAGCGTCTGCGGGCCATCAATCCACAGGAAGTTGCTGCCTTGGAGCAGGAATTCCACAAATTATCATGAATAAGCCAAAAGGCTGCAAGAAAGTGTGCGGATAAGCACTTTCTTGCAGCCTTTTTTGTGGTCTCAGTTTTTGACGATGGTCATATCGGCATGGTCGGCCTCGGCCTTCTGGATCATGACCTTGAGGCGTTCGATGTTCTTCTTGTGCCGGTTGATGGCAAAGCCGATGCGGATGTGTTCCTCCTCGGTGAAGGCGGGATTCTCATAGGATTTCTCGATGCGCTTGAGGCGTTCCTCGACCTCGTGCAGTTCGTCCTTCATCGGTTTGACATGCTCGAGGGCCAGACCGTAGACTGCACGGATCTGCTCCTCTACGTATTTGGCATAGCCTGGTTCGCCGGAGACATCTTCGAGACGCTTGGCGACATGATAGATGATATCGAAAGGGCTTTCGCCACTGTGGATCATGCGGACGATTTCCATCTTGACCTGCTGCTGGATGCCGTGCGGCTGAGTGATGATAGGATCGAGTTCTTGCTCGTTTGTATCGGATGACGGGACGTTTGCGGGACTTACTTGTTCTTCGGCCATGGATGTATTCCTCCTTCGTAGCCGTGTAATCTTTTTCTTTAGTATAGCACAGGATGGGCAAAAAAGAAAAAATGTGTAAGTTTACACATTTACAGTGGACATTGAGTTAAAGTGTTGCATTGTAAAGTACATTTATGCTATAATACACCTATCGTTTTAGAAAAGCAGGGCTTTTGGTCATGTCCGGTCGGCTGGGATATGATTTTTTTATGCTTTGCGATGTTTACTGTAAAAGGACAATTGGTCTTCTTACAAAAGAAAAGGGTGTTATATTATGAATCAAATGTCTAAAGGAGAAATCTTGACCGTAGGTTTCATGATGTTCTCGATTTTCTTTGGCGCTGGCAACTTGATCTTCCCGCCGGCACTCGGACAGGCGGCGGGTGACCATGTGTTCACAGCTATGCTGGGCTTTCTGACGACGGGCGTCGGCCTGCCGCTCTTGGGCATTACGGCGATTGCCCTGCAGGGGGGCAAATACATTGAGTTCATCCGCAAGATGACGTATCCGTGGATGGCTACGATGCTGCTCGTCATCCTGTATCTGACAATCGGCCCGCTGTTCGCGATGCCGCGTACGGGCGCAGTTTCCTTCGAGATCGGCATCCGCCCGTTCCTGGCGGCTGATAATCTCGGCGTCGGCCAGGCCATCTACACGGCCATATTCTTTGCGGCATCCTATTATCTGGCCCTGAATCCGAATAAACTCATTGACCGTGTCGGCAAGATGCTCACGCCGATTTTGCTGGTATTCTTGGTTATCCTGTTTGCCAAGGCCTTTGTAACGCCGCTTGGTTCGATTCTCGATGCGACGGGAGCTTATATCGGCACACCGTTTGTCCAGGGATTCCAGGATGGCTACCAGACGATGGATCTTTTGGCTTCGCTGGCTATCGGTACGTTGGTTGTCAATGCGATTCGCATGCGCGGCGTAACGTCGAACCGGGCCATCGGTGAGGTTTGCCTGATTGCCGGTCTCATCACGGTATTTTTGATGTCGTTGGTTTATGGTTCGTTGGCGTATATCGGCGCGACGAGTGCCAGTGTCCTCGGGCATTCGGAAAATGGCGGCCAGCTGCTTGCGGCAGCCATCGATATGTTCTTCGGCCCGGCAGGTAATCTGCTGGTAGCCGTAATCATCGCGCTGGCCTGCCTGACGACCTGCTGCGGCATCACGTCGGGTACGGCTTGGTTCTTCAACAAGCTGTTCAAGAACAAGATTTCCTATGAGCGCCTGCTGCTCATCAGCATTCTGTTCAGCTTTGTCGCTTCGAACATCGGCCTGACGCAGATCATCGCTCTGACGGTGCCGTTCCTGGTTGGCATTTATCCGCTGGTCATCGTATTCGTACTGCTGTCGCTGTTTGACCGCGTCATCGGCTGGCGCCGCAGCATCTACCGCGGGGCGATGAACTGCACGCTGGTCTTCGCCATCATCGATGGACTCAATGCTGCTGGCATCCAGATCCCGGGCCTCAACGAGCTGCTGACGGCTTACCTGCCGTTCTACACGATCACGATGGGCTGGGTAGTACCAGCACTCGTCGGTGCAGCTGCCGGACTGGTGTATTCCTTTTTTCAGGAAGAACCAGCAGAGGATGTTGCGTTAGCTCATAATTAAAGAATAGAAAGGGGCTGTGAAGACTTATTTCACAGCTCCTTTTATATTGCAGTTTGTAATTACCAGGAATTTATTCGTAGAATACCGCGCCGCCGGGCAGGGGAGTACCAACGCTTCACTTAGATGCTTTGCTAAAAATATTTTTTGCCTTTAACTAAGCATTGAAAAAGTTCCCAAACGCGCTGCGCTTGAACGGTGTGAATTTTTCAACGGAATGTGAAGGCAAAAAATATTTTCTTCACGCAAACCATCAATGTTACGCTTATGGTACTCCCCTGCCCGGCGGCTTCGTTTCAGCAATAGCCCGAATGAATCTTCAACCTGCTAATACGTTAGTGCGTATCATTCTGTGCCTAGGACAGTCGCTCCAGACAGAAAGAAGCACTACCCCGTTCGCCCCTATCATCCGTATGAGCAGGTTTGTACGAACCGTTTCTCTCGTAACAAGCACATCGCTGTAATTCGTAGCCTAATGCCGGAACAAAGCAGGCTTATCCAAACGTAGCAGAGGGCGGGGGCGGGTACACTTTCTTCGCAGCGGGAGCGATTTGCCCGAACGAAGTGAGGGATGGCCCGCAGCACGTACTTCCTAGAACGATTCGATGTATTGGCGTGCCGCTGGCCTGCCCGGCACATGTATCTAAGTACGTACTAAAGCAGCCGCGCGGGTCATTTAGCGGGAGCGGAGAAAAAGTGCACCCGCCCCCACCCAAGCTGAGCTGTAACGAGTTTATTTTAACCACGCACGGACAGTCAAACTGCAATTTGCCGATAAAGTGCAGGCCGATTTTGCTGGTTCTTTAGTGGGGGACGCGACATTTTGTGTTTTGTCCTGTATAATGGATAGCAAAGAAAGTAGATAAAGAATAGTCCAAGGAGCGATTCGATGACGGAAGAACTTTGTGCCTGCGGGCATCATCATGCGCATGGCGAAATGCATCATGAGCATCATGCGCATACGCCGGCAGAGCTGGCGGCTCTGCGCCGCAAGAAAGACCAGCTCAGCATGCTGCAGGGGAATATGCGCGAGATCCAGGCTTTGCACGACAAGATCGATGGGGCACTGGCCCGTGTTGACCGTGAGAATGTTGGCTTTATCCTGACACAGAAAAAGACACTCAAGGAGCTGAAGAAACTGGCGGCCACGGTGCTGGGGGGCGGCAAGGAGCCTATCTTCGCCACGCTGTATGCGGCCGAGAAAGACTACATCGACAACATCGAAGACATCATGCACCATGCGCAGATCCTCAAGCGCGCTGGTCAGGGCAATGTGACACCGGAAGTCATGGCCAATATGGAAAAGAGCCTCAAGGCAGCAGCCGAGCTTACGCAATGAACCGTGCCCTGCCATATGGCAAAAAAAGAGCTGAGAACAGGAAGCCTGTTCTCAGCTTTTCTATAGCAAAATTCATTTATAGTCAGGAAACCATCTGGGATAATTCCGTGCTTGGCATCATGTTGTCGGCAACGACCTGGCAGAAATGGCGCAATGCATCGGAATCCATTTCATCGTCATTGCCTGCAAGATAAGTCGAAATCCGCTGGCGGCAACGCTGCAGTGCATTGTCGATGGATTTGCTGTCGTGCCCGAGCTGCTGGCTGATGCGGTCATAGCTGCCGCCGCGCAGGCGGGCGATGAAGACTGCATAGGCATAGGGCGACAAAATCTGGCTGAGCACCTTGCGGCAGCTTTCATATTCCTCTTGGAGTATGAGGTCATGTGAGAGCGGCTGCGTGTTGGGGTCGATCAGAGTGTCGATCCAGCTGGTCTTTTCGTTGTCCTCAAAGACCGAAGCATTCAAGGATAATGCCTGGTTTAAGATGGCGTGCTTATAGCGGTTCGCCTTGTTGATGGCCGAAATGCATTCACAGCGGATGCAGCGGCTGGCAAAGGAGACGAACGATACGCCCCGGTCTGCCTGATAATCCTTGAGTGCCTTGTAGAGACCAATCCGTCCTTCCTGCAACAGGTCATCGTGCTCGGCCCAATTCATATACAGCGGACGGCAGATGTTGGTGACCAGATAGTCATACTCCGCTACTAGTTTGGAGCCTAGCTGCGGATCGCCGGTCTTCTGGTATTCCAGAATCAGATCTATTGCTTTATTCGTGTCCATAAATGATATCCCATTTCCTCCTTGTTGATAAATATTAGTGTAACATTACAGAAACTTAAAAGTCAATAGGACTAAAGACTGTATATTTTGGGGTTTTTGTGTCCGTTTTTCTAATTTACCAATCAATTTTTAATAACATAGCTGGAATATATTTTAGTTTGTTAGTTTATTAATTTATGCTATAATAACTGACGGGGTTTGATTGAGAATAATTGAGAATGATTGATTGGAGGACGAAATATGTTTTCACAATGGGATGATTGTGCAATCCGGACGAAAATCCAGCTGACATTTGCTGTGGTCATGCTGGTAGCGTGTATCATGGGTGGTATGGGGATATACAACTTGAATGCACTCGACAAGAAATCGACGGAGATAACGGAGAACTGGCTTATCATGACGGATGCGTCGCATCGCATGTATGAAGATTCGGCTAATATGCGATTCGATGCCTATAAATATACGCATGTGACTGATCCTGCCGTCATTGAAAAGGCCCGCAAGGATACATTGATGCATCAGGACAACATCCAGAAGGGGATTGCCATCTATGAGGCAGCCCTGGAGCGGGAGATGGCCGTGAATCCGGAGAAGGCCAAGGCCAACAAGGAGAAGTTTGACAAGCTCAAGCAGGAGCTCGACAAGAATTTTGCCATCAACAAGAAAATCCGTGCCGACTTTGAGGGCCAGAACAAAGAGGCAATGATGCAGGGCATCACGGTCGATGGCTTCAAACAGTATGATGTCATCGCCGGTGCGCTCGAAGAGTTCACCAAGCTCAACATCGACAGTGCCAACGAGGCCAATGCCGAGGCGGCAGCACTCTATCAGCGCGGGGCGACGGTCAGCATCATCCTGCTGGTTGTGGCCTTTGCCATGATCATCCTGTCCTCGCTTTATCTGAGCCGCAGCATCAGCCGCGGGGTCAAGGTACTGGAGGATATCTCAAGCAAGATGGGCGATGGCAACCTGCGCGAGCGGGCTCCCATCCTCACAGGGGATGAGCTGGGCAAGTTGGCTGGCCATTATAATTCGGTGATTGATAAGCTGGCCAAGATGGTCCGCAAAATCCAGCAGAGTGCGGATGAATCGGCGAATGCCGCAGAACTCCTGCGCACAGGCTCAGAGCAGTCGGCGCAGGCAGCGACGCAGATTGCTGAGTCGATCACCCGCGTCGCTGAGTCGGCGGCAGAGCAGAACCAGATGGCGGAAGCGACGAAGGCCACGGTCGGTGAGATCCGGCAGGAAATCAATCAGGTCAACGATGGCACCGATGCGGTGCTGGCACATGCTGACCATGCACAACGCAAGGCTGATGAAGGCATGGCGGCCATCAACAAAGCCGTGGAGCAGATGCGCCATATCGGCGTTTCGGTCAATGAATCGGCACAGGTCGTCGCTTCGCTGGGCGAACGCTCGCAGCAGATTGGACAGATTGTCGAGACGATCTCGGCGATTGCCGAGCAGACAAACCTGTTGGCACTCAATGCCGCCATCGAGGCTGCACGGGCTGGCGAGGCAGGCCGTGGGTTCTCGGTCGTGGCTGAGGAAGTGCGCAAGCTGGCCGAAAGCTCCAGTCAGGCCGTAACGGAAATCGCAGATCTCATCCATGGCATCCAGGCGGATACAGAGGAGGCCGTTGCCTCGATGCAGAACGGCACCCAGGAGACAAAATCCGGCGCGACCATCATGGATCAGGCTGGCAAGACCTTTGGGGAGATTGTCGCCCTGATGAAGGAGATGGATGGAGAAATCCGTTCGATGAGCGAGCGCATCCATATGGTAGCGGCTGGGATGGAAGGCATTGTGGCTACGGCTGACCGCCTCAGCGCAGCCAGCAATTCGGTATCGAGCGAGACGCAGACGGTATCGGCGGCCACCGAGGAGCAGTCGGCATCGGTAGAGGAGATTGCGTCGTCGGCACATAATCTGGCGACCGTATCGCAGGCGCTGCAGGAAGAGAGCAAGAGATTCCGCATTTAAATGAGAGCGGTAGATTGCAGGCTGATGAAGTGATAGAGAGGTCCGTTGACTCACGAAAGAGTCAGCGGACTTTTTCAATTGCAGTTTGCCTGTGAGTGCGTGCTTAAAATAAAATTGAAAGAGCTCAGCTTGGGTGGGGGCGGGTGCACTTTTTCTCCGCTCTCGCTAAATGACCCGCGCGGCTGCTTTAGTACGTACTTAGATACATGTGCCGGGCAGGCCAGCGGCACGCCAATACATCGAATCGTTCTAGGAAGTACGTGCTGCGGGCCATCCCTCACTGCGTTCGGGCAAATCGCTCCCGCTGCGAAGAAAGTGTACCCGCCCCCGCCCTCCGTTATGTTGGGATAATCCTGCGCTGTTCCGGCGATAGGTCACGAATTACATCGATGTGCTTGTTACGGGAGAAACGATTCGTACAATCTCAGACTTCCGTTACCAAAGGGGCGAACGGGGTAGTGCTTCTTTCTGTCTGGAGCGACTGTCCTGCGCAGCAGGACTGGGCCGTAAGCGCATAAGCTAGACTCCGATGTGTACGCCGCGACCTGGTGACGGGAGCAAGTAACTAAGTCCGCAGAACTAGGCATGCGGTCCATTTAGCGGAAACAGAAAAAGTACTACCCCGAAAGCCCCAAGCTGCGTACTAACGGGTTTCCTTCCCGTTCGCCCTGACAAACTGCCAGACAAACTGCAATTCATTATATTGTAGGAATCATACCTTGCTGTAATCGTATAATAAACTGAAAATTACTACTTTTATAAAACATATTGCATTATTTACAAAACACGCTATAATAATAGATAAAGAAATCGTTTTCTATTAGTTTGTGCGAAAAGAGCGGTTCCTGATGAAATTATTTTTTTTTGGAAATCCTAGAAAACGTTTACATTAACGGGGAGGAATTTTCTATGAGTGATTATCCAGTCATTACGATCAGCCGCCAATATGGTGCTGGTGGGCGTGAGCTGGCCGGTATCCTGGCAGAAAAGCTCGGGCTCAAGCTTTATGACCGGCAGATTGTCCATATCGCGGCGGCCAAGCTCGGTCTCGACGATCTTAGCGAGGAAGAGCTCTTGGAGATGGAGAACAAGGTCAAGCCGTTGTCGCTGAGCTTCATTCCCTTTCATTCCTTTGGCACGCATATGGGGGAGAGCAGCCAGGGAATGTTCATGTCTGAGTCGGCAGCCATCCGCAAGATTGCGAAGGATGGCCCTTGTATATTCCTGGGCCGCAGTGCGGATTATGCTCTGCGCAAATATGATAACGTTTTCTCTATTTTTGTCTGTGCTGATGATGCGTATCGTGAAGCACGCGGCAAGACGGTTTATGATGGCAAGTCGCTCAAGGAACTTGACCGTGAGGATGCGAAGCGGGCAAGATACTATAATTACTATACGGGACGTACCTGGGGCGAGGGAAAGAATTATGATATCGTTGTGAATACGAGCCATGATTCGCTGGAAGCTATTGCAGATGGCCTTATCGCCTATATCTGCAAGGTTAAGGGGATTCAGCAGTAATCGGTTGTTCGTTTTACTTTTTGTCAGAAAATATCAATGGGGGCTTTTGGTTATGTCAGAGAAAAAAAGCGCTGTATGGTCGCGTATCGCGTATGCCTGCGGTACCTTTGGCCACGATGTATTCTATGCCATGTTGGGCACGTATTTCATGATTTTCGTCACGAGCAATCTGTTCCGCTCCGATGATGCGACGCGTGATGCTTATATGATTGGTATTGTCACGACGATCATTCTCGTACTGCGTATTGCAGAGCTCTTTATCGATCCGTTCATCGGCAATATCATCGATAAGACGAAGACACGTTGGGGCCGCTTCAAGCCTTGGGTCATCGTTGGTGCCTTCGTTGCTGCTATCACGCTGGCCTTGCTGTTTACGGATATGGGTGGTCTGGCTGTCACGAATCCGACGCTCTATCTTGTTCTCTTTGCTATTGTCTATTTCATTATGGATGTATTCTATTCGGCCAAAGATGTCGCAATCTGGTCGATGATTCCGGCGCTGTCGTTTGACTCGCATGAGCGCGAAGTTACGGCGACGATTGCCCGTATCGGTTCGGTTTTCGGTGGCCAGCTCATCACGGTCATTGTTATGCCGGTGGTCCTTTTCTTCTCGTTGAATCAGAATGGCGGCGCGGGCGACCCGACGGGCTGGCTGGCGTTTGCCTGCATCGGTGGCGGCATTGCAACGCTCGGTGCTATTATCCTGGGCTTTGGTACCAAGGAACAGGAGTCGGCGCTGCGTGAGAATAAGACAGATACGTCAGCAAAAGATGTATTTAAGGTTCTGACGCAGAACGATCAGCTGCTTTGGATGGCAATTGCGTATCTCGTCTATGGTCTGGGCTCGAATATCGTCAACAATTTCAATCTGTATTATTTCATCTATGTCATTGGCGATGCTACGAAATTCTCGATCCTTGGTATCATCAATGTTGTCATTGGTCTGCTGGCCGTGGCTTTGTTCCCGGTTCTGACGACGAAGTTCAGCCGCCGCAAACTGTTCTTCTCTTCGATTATCATTATGGTAGCGGCTCTCGCTATTTATTTCATGGCAGGCACGAATGTCACGCTGGCACTCGTAGGTGCTGGTCTCTTCGCTTTGCCGCAGCCGCTTATCTTCCTCGTTGTCCTGATGACGATTACGGATTCGGTCGAGTATGGCCAGCTCAAGCTGGGGCATCGCGATGAAGCGGTCTGCCTCTGCGTGCGTCCGCTTATCGACAAGCTGGCTGGTGCAGTCACGAGCGGCATCATCGGCATGACGGCCATCTGGGTCGGCATGACTGGCAATGCTACGGCTGCTGATATCACAGCGCCGGATCTGCTCAAATTCCAGATCATCATGTTCGCAGCGCCCATCGTATTGCTGATTTTGGCAACGTTCATCTATCGGGCTAAGGTCACGCTGACGGAGAGCGAGCATGCGCGCATCGTCGAGGAACTCGAGGAGCGCTGGGAAGAGATCAATGTTTAAGTTTCCCCTGAGGAATCCCCTTGGATTCTGATTACCTATAACCTAAGTACAGAAAGAGACCCGAAAATGCGTTTGCTGTTTCGGGTCTCTTTCTATATAATGGAAGCAAGGAAGGGGGCAGGGTTATGGACCGGTTGGTCATGCATGTGGATATGGATGCTTTTTTTGCGTCGGTGGAACAGAACGACCATGAAGAGTATCGCGGCAAGCCGTTGATTGTTGGCGGCCTGGCGGGACGTGGCGTGGTATCGACCTGTTCCTATGAGGCGCGGCGGTTTGGCGTTCACTCAGCGATGCCGATGGTGCGTGCGCGGCAGCTATGCCCGCAGGGGATTTTCCTGGCGGGAAATTACCGGCGGTATGCGGAAGTGTCGGCCGCTATCTTTGCAATTTTTGCACGGTATTCGCCAGTCATTGAACCGTTGTCAATCGACGAGGCTTTTTTGGACCTTACAGGTATGGAATATATCATGGGCACACCGATTGCCTATGCGCGCAGGCTTAAAGCAGAAATCAGGGCGGAGACAGGCATTGTGGCTTCGGTTGGCATCGCGCCGAACAAGTTCCTGGCCAAATTAGCTTCAGATCTCGATAAGCCTGACGGACTGGTCATCATCACAGAGGAAAACGTGCGGCAGGTGCTCGATCCGCTGCCGGTCAGCCGCATCTGGGGCGTGGGCCGCAAGATGAATGCACAGCTCATGCAGATGGGCATCCGTACGATCGGGGAGCTTTATGGCACCAGCTATGAAAAACTTTGTCATCATCTTGGGGAGCATATGGCGCGCCATCTCTATGAACTGGCCCGCGGGCAGGACAAGCGCAGTGTTGCCCCGCGTGAGCGGGCTAAGTCTATCGGCAAGGAAGTCACCTTCACTGAGGATCTCCAGTGTGCGGAAGATGCAGAGCGCGTCTTGCTCGACCTTGCCTGCAAGGTGGGCTGGCGCTTGCGCAAGGCTGGCGAAAAGGCGCGGACTGTCCAGCTCAAGCTGCGGCTCTCGCAGGGATTCAAGACGTATACGCGCAGCCGCACGCTGACCGAGGCGACCTGCTACGATGAGGAGATCTACCATACGGCTTGCGCGCTTTTCCGTGAGCTGCGGATCTTCCGCGGTATCCGGCTGCTCGGCGTCAGTACGGCGGGCTTTGATGCGGGGGCCGAGCTCAACCTGTTCCATGATGAGGCCAAGAAGGAGAACCTCTATGCGGCCATAGACAAGATCCGTGCGAAGTTTGGCGAAGAGGGCATCACCAAGGCGCAGCTGCTGCGGAAAGATAAACGAAAATAATGGTTATAAGTATGATGTATAAGGAAGTGACAAAAATCATAAGCATTTTTGCTTGTTTTCGTGTATAATAATAGTAAGTAAAAGAATACCGACTCCGAGCGAAAATATCTAAGGCATGAGCAGATACGCTATGATATTGAGCCGGGGCCCCGGGGGAAACGCCGGGACCTTCCCCATTTTGAAAAGGAGTTCAATGCTGCAGCGCAGGTGGAGACTATCCTTTTCGTAGGGGATAGTCTTTTTTTGTTGGCCGGAACTGTATGTGTAAGGGATAGGAGCGTAAGCCGTATGAAGGAAATGAAAACCGTGGATGCCGTCGGACAGATTCTCTGCCATGATATCACGCAGATCATCAAAGGGGTGACGAAGGATGCCGTGTTCCGCAAGGGGCATGTGATCACCGAGGAGGATATCCCCGTGCTGCTGTCGGTGGGCAAGGACCATATCTATGTCTGGGAAAATGACGATACGGTCCTGCATGAAAACGATGCCGCTGAAATCCTGCGGCAGCTCTGCCAGAACGAATACATGACGGCGTCGGAGCCGAAGGAAGGCAAGATCGAGCTCACAGCGACGGTGGATGGCGTCTTCCAGGTTGACGAGTCAAGATTCGACGATGTCAATGAGCTCGACGATGTGACGATCGCGACCCTGCCCCAGAATATGCCGGTGAAGGCGGGCCAGAAGCTTGCTGGCATGCGCGTGATCCCGCTGGTCATCAAAAAGGACAAGATGGAACAGGTCCAAAAGGTGGCAGGGGATAAGCCTTTGCTGCGCCTGCGGCCGTATCAGAAGGATCTCAAGGTCGGGGTGGTGACGACGGGCACCGAGGTGTTCCTGGGACGCATCGAGGATACCTTCACGCCGGTCATCGCGGGCAAGTTGAAACCCTTTGGCTTAAAGATTGATGAGCACCGCATCACCGATGACGTGACGGAGCATACCCGGGATGCGATCCGTGAGCTGGCGGCGCTGGGCATGGATATGATCATCTGCACGGGCGGCATGAGTGTCGACCCCGATGACCGCACGCCGGCCGCTATCCGTGATGCTGGTGCTGAGATCATCACCTATGGGGCGCCGGTGCTTCCTGGCGCGATGTTCCTGCTGGGTTATCTGGAGCAGGAGGGCCGGACGATTCCGGTCATGGGCCTGCCAGGGTGTGTCATGTATGCCGCGCGCACGGTCTTTGACCTCATCCTGCCGCGTGTCATGACCGGCGAGCGGCTGACGCGCCGTGAAATCCGTCATTTCGGTATCGGCGGTCTCTGCATGAACTGCAAGACCTGTCATTTTCCGGTTTGTGGGTTCCAGCACTGAGGAGGGAGTACGATGCAGGATATTTCTTTGGAAAAAGCGGTTGCTATGCTGCTGGCCCAGGTCAGCAGAGTCCGTGAGGCTGAGGAGGTGCCATTGATGGCGGCGCTGGGACGCCGCTTGGCCGAGGATTACAGCGCCCCCTTTGACAATCCGCCCTTTGACCGGTCACCGCTTGATGGGTACACGTTTGCGTCAGAGGCGACAGCTGGTGTGGATAAAGAGCATCCTGTCAAGCTGACCATCATCGGTGAGGAGTGTGCCGGCCAGTATTTCGACCAGCCAGTGCCATTGGGAGCGGCGGTGCGCATCATGACAGGCGGGGCGATCCCTGCGGGCTGCGACTGCGTCGTGCGGCAGGAAGATGTGACGGCGGCTGGCGATACGCTCTATGTGCCGCAGGAGCTCCAACCGCATGAGAATTACTGCTTTGCTGGTGAGGATATCCGCAAAGGCACACTGCTGGCCAAGGCAGGGACGCGGCTCACGGCGGCGCATCTTGGCG
Organism: Pseudoselenomonas caprae; assembly: GCF_008271345.1. Lineage (NCBI taxonomy): Bacteria > Bacillati > Bacillota > Negativicutes > Selenomonadales > Selenomonadaceae > Pseudoselenomonas > Pseudoselenomonas caprae. The sequence goes on along the minus strand of NZ_VTOZ01000010.1, from coordinate 47,121 downwards.
CGCTGGCCAGCATGGGCCTGGCGACGGTCAAGGTCATCCGCAAGGTGCGCATCGCCATCGCCAGCACGGGCGATGAACTTTTGCAGCCGGGGCAGCCCTTGGCACCGGGCAAGATCTACAACAGCAACCTGTACAGTCTCGGCGGGCGGCTGCGTGAGCTGGGCTTTGAGCCGGAGGTGATCGGCATCCTGCCTGATGATGTCACGGCGGCTGCGGCTGAGATTGCCAAGTGGCAGGACAAGGTCGACCTGTTCCTGACAACTGGCGGAGTGTCGGTGGGCAAGAAGGATATCATGCATGGCGTGGTCGCCGAGATCGGGAAGCGGCTTTTCTGGCGTGTTTGCATGAAACCAGGCGGCCCCGCGATTGCCTATACCTTTGGCAAGACGCTCGGCATTGCGCTTTCGGGCAATCCTTTCGCTGCCTATGCGACCTTTGAGCTTCTGGCGCGGCCGGTGCTGGTGGAGCTGAGCGGTGAGGAGAAGCTGGCTGTGCGCCAGGCGCAGGCGGTGCTCACCGATGCCTTCCCCAAGGCCAGCAAGGGACGCCGCTTCATCCGCGCCTATTATGAGAATGGCAAGGTACGGCTGCCCCAGCAGCATGCTTCGGGAAGCCTGTTCTCCGTGGTGGGCTGCAATGCCTTTGTGTCGATCCCTGCGGGCACTGATCCGCTGCCGCCGGGGACGAAGGTCGACATCATTCTGCTGTGAATATGATTTTTGATTTGGGATGAGAGTATGATCGATCAGTATCAACGCAAAATCGAATATGTGCGCATCTCGCTGACAGACCGCTGCAATTTGCGCTGCCGTTATTGCATGCCTGCCGCTGGCATCGAGAAGCTGCGCCATGAGGATATCCTGACCTTTGCGGAAATCCTGCGCATCGTGCAGGCGCTGGCGGCGCTTGGCGTCCGCAAGGTGCGGCTGACAGGAGGCGAGCCGCTGGTGCGTCGCGGGATTGTCGAGCTGGTGCGCGCGATTCGCGCGGTGCCGGGCATTGAGCAGGTCGTGCTGACGACCAATGGGGTGCTGCTGGCGGAACTGGCCGAGCCGCTGGTGGCAGCGGGCTTGTCGGGGGTGAATATCAGCCTCGACACATTGCGCCCCGACGTCTTTGCGTCAATCACGCGGCGGCCGCTCTATCCGCAGGTAGAGGAGGGCATCGCGAAGCTCCGGGCCCTGGGGATGGAGAGTATCAAGTTCAACTGCGTGCCGATTGCGGGAGTCAATGAGGAAGAGATCCCTGCCTTAGTGGCCTTGGCCCGTGAGCAGGCTGTCAAGGTGCGGTTCATCGAGCTCATGCCGATTGGCTGTGCCTATGAGGTCGGCTATCAGGGGGTAGCGATGGCGAAGGTACGCAGCCTGATCGAGTGTGCCTACGGACCGCTGAAACCTGCGGGGCTGAAGGATGGGACTGTGAATGGCCCGGCGGTATACTACCGGCTCGCAGGCTTCAAGGGCGAGGTGGGGTTCATCGATGCGATGGAGCATAAATTCTGTGCTTCGTGCAATCGCGTGCGGCTGACGGCCGAGGGGTTCTTGAAGCTCTGCCTCAATGCGAAGACGGGGCTCGATATCCGCCAGCTGCTGCGCAGCGGCATCAGTGACGACAATCTGCGCCTGGCCGTCCAGCAGGCTATCTATCATAAACCCGAGGAACATTTTTTTGACGATGAACATAACGATGCCCGCGACAGCCGGGCTATGGTACAAGTAGGAGGCTAAAACATGGGAAAGATTCATGCGCTCTGTGTCAGTGAGAAGAAGGGAACGCTCAAGCATCCTGTCGCTGCTGTCCGGTTCGAGACGGAATGGGGCATCAAAGGCGATGCGCATGCGGGCCTCTGGCACCGTCAGGTGAGCTTCCTGGGCCTCAAGGAGATCGAGGATTTCCGCAAGCTCGGTGTCGATGTGAAGCTGGGTTCGTTCGGCGAGAATGTAGTCGCTGAGGGCTTCCGGTTCAAGGAACTGCCAGTTGGCACACGGCTGCGCGCTGGCGATGTGTGGTTTGAAATCACGCAGATCGGCAAGGAATGCCATAAGGGCTGTGCCATCCGCGAGCAGGTCGGCGACTGCATCATGCCGCGTGAAGGCGTTTTTGCGCGGGTGCTGCATGGCGGCGAGGTCAAGGAGGGCATGGAGCTTGAGCTCGTGCCAGCCGGCGAGAAGCTGCCGCTTGATGCGGCTATCATCACGGCCAGTGACAAGGGCAGCCGCGGCGAGCGCGCCGATAAGAGCGGCCCGAAGGTCAGGGAGATGCTGGAAGCCGCTGGCTATGTGGTGGCGGATATGGCGATTCTGCCTGACGAGCAGGCGGCACTCGAAGATAAGATGAAGGAATATGCTGCCCAGGGGATCGGCCTGATCGTCACGACGGGGGGCACGGGCTTTTCGCCGCGCGACATCACACCGGAGGCGACGCTGGCAGTATGTGAGCGGTTGGCACCGGGCATCCCCGAGGCTATGCGGGCTTTGTCCATGAAAGTTACGGCCCGCGCGATGCTGAGCCGTGCGCAGGCGGGGATCTGCCGGCGCAGTCTCATCGTGAATCTGCCGGGCAGCGTCAAAGCTATTGAGGAGTGCCTGGGCTTTATTCTGCCGCAGCTGCAGCATGGCATTGAAATCCTGCGCGGTGATGCGGGCGAATGCGGGCGGAAATGATATGGATATTTCAGAGATGAGTCTCTTGCTCATTGCGGGCGGCAAGAGCTCGCGGATGGGACAGGACAAGCGCTGGCTCGAATACGATGGCGCGTCCATGCTGGAGTGGCTGCTGCGCAAGGCGCAGCGGCAGGACTTTGCCTGCAAGTATCTATGCGTGGAGCGTGAGACAAAGGAGCTCCTGGCTTTGGCGCAGCAGTATGGTTTTCAGCTGCTGGCTGATGAGCAGGCAGGCATGGGGCCGCTGGAAGGTCTGCGCCGCGGGCTGTCAGCAATGCCTACGCAGTATGGGCTGGCGGTTTCCTGCGACATGCCCTTCTTTTCCTTTTCGGCAGTGAAGCCCTTGCTGGCTGGACTGGACGCAGCGTCTGGTTTGCAGGCTGTTCTGGCAGAGACTGATGACCGGCGGCAGCCGCTGGCGGCAATTTACCATCGGGATTGTGCTCCGCACTTTGCCAAGGCGCTTTCCACTGGCGAGCGGAAAATCGGTGCTGTGATTGAGAGGCTTTCCTGCCGTCTGGTTCCCGTGCCGCGCGTGAATTGTTTCTTCAATACCAATACACCGGCAGATATGCGGCTGGTGCGGGGGAGACTAGCCAACAGCCGGCGCGAGACGCCGCTGGTCACGGTCTCGGCTCCCGTGTCGAATACGGGCAAGACGACTTTCATCGAGCGGCTGATCCCGCGGTTGCGTGCGCGCGGCATCCGTGTCGGGGTCGTCAAGGGCGATTGCCATGGCTATCAGGTCGATGTCGCGGGCAAGGACAGCTGGCGCTTTGCGCGGGCTGGTGCCGATGCGGTCGCCGTCGTATCGCCGGCGGGATATTTCATCGAGCGGCGGACGGAAAAGCGGGCGTCGCTGCTCGCGGTGGCTGCAAAGCTTGAGGGAGTGGATCTCGTGCTGATCGAGAGCCGCAATCACGGAGCTATGCCCAAGCTGTCCCTGTGGCGGGGACTGGGAGAGCCTGTCATCGATGCGGAGACGGTGGCGCTGTTTTCTAGTGACCTGGCGGTGCAGGCAGCTGATGGAGCGGTGCATCGCTATGCCATCGACGATATGGCGCAGGCAGAGGAAATCGTATGCTTCCTTATGGGACGCGACTTCTGAGGGATTCGTCAGATAATTTATGCCGCTTGGTTCGGCAGGGAGACAAAGTGGACAGAATTTGTTAATGATAAGATTATTTTTATTTATAACCGGCCTATGGCCGGTTTTTTTGTCGTTTGCCAATGGACAAAAAGTCTGCTACCATGGCTATGGCGGCAGAGGATTTCATCTTGTTGTGACAAAAATCGTCGTCCAAAACAAGATGAAATGATAATCTGTTGCTCGTAGGAGACACAGCACATGGGGAGGCGTTTTTCATGCAGCCAAGAGAACAAGAACTCATCGACTTTCCCGTTGTCCGCTATGATTCGCAGCAGGGCAGGATTGTCGAGGACCACAAGTACACATCCATCGAGCGTTATCTTGATATCTATCTCAATGGCAGCTTGCTGACGACGGCATTCTGCTCGCCTGGCGACCTCCAGGACCTCGTGACGGGGATCTTGGCGCAGGGGGGCCATATCCGTACGGCTGCGGACATCAAGGTTCTCAGCATCGACGAGACGGCGTTTGCTGCCCATGTGGAGACCACGGCGGCTGCACAGGCATGGGCGGCCAAGGCGTCCGAGGACCCGCGCTATTATTCTGCCCGTGAGATCCTTGCCTGTGACCCTGCGCGCATCTTCGCGCGGCCGCGGGCGGTGAAGTTTGCCGCCCAGGACATCCTGGCCTGTGCGGACAAGCTGCTGTCGGAGCTGGCGGCCACCCATGAGAAGACCAATGGCGTGCATAGCGGCATCCTCTACGACCAGAGGCAGCAACGCATCCTCGTCTTCCGCGAAGACATCGGCCGCCACAATGTCTTTGACAAGCTCTATGGCTGGGCCTTGCGAGAGGAGATCGATCTTGCGGACAAGATCATCATCTTCAGCGGCCGCTGCTCGTCGGAGATGATGCTGAAGCTCGGCCGCATGGGCATCGGTGCGGTAGCCGCCAAGTCGGTGCCGACGACGCTGTCGCTGTGGCTGGCGAAGAAATTGGGGATTACGTTGGTGGCGCGGATGCGTCCGGGCAGCTTCTGCATCTATACGAATCCGGAACGGATTGTCGTGGCCGGTGAGCAGCTGGAAAAAGAAGCGTGAAAAAAACGAGATATTATTTTTGCATAGAATCATAAATATCACATATGGAGTTTTCATAGTTTTCTACTATAATGAATAGATTTCTTTTATGAGATATAGATGATTTTATAGATACAAGAAATGGTTTTAGGAGACTAAAGGAGGAAGTTTTGATGAATTTGAGCAGGCGTGACTTCTTGAAAGCCACAGGTCTCAGCGGTATCGGCCTTGCTATGGCCAGTCTGGGACTCGACATGCCGAAGGTCAAGGCTGCCGCGAAAGAATTCAAGCTCAAAGGGGCACGCGAGTTTACCTCGATCTGCCACTTCTGTGCTTGTGGTTGTGGCGTCATCGGCTACGTGAAGGATGATAAGCTCGTCCAACTCGAAGGCGCCGTTGACAGCCCGATCAACCGTGGTGCTCTTTGCAGCAAGGGACTGGGGTATGGACATATCCCGAACTCCCAGGAGCGTGCGAAGACGCCGCTGTACCGTGCACCGGGAAGCGATCACTGGGAGGAAATCAGCTGGGAGGAGGCCATCGACAAGGCCGCCCATGCCATGAAGGATGCGCGTGAGAAGGGCTGGAAGCAGACCGAGGAAATCGATGGCAAGACCTATGAGGTCCGCCGTACCGATGGCCTGTCGTTCATCGGCGGTTCCCAGATCAATAACGAGGAATGCTATCAGAATATCAAGATGGCCCGTGCACTGGGTGTTGTCTACATCGACAACCAGACCCGTGTCTGCCATGCCAATACGCCGCCGGCTCTGGGCGCAGCCTTTGGTCGCGGAGCAATGACGAATCCGTGGGCGGATATCAAGAATACGCACCTCATCTGGATTGAGGGGTCGAACCTGGCCGAGTGTCATCCGATGGGCCTCAAGAATGTCATGGCTGCCCGCGAGAAGAACGGCTCGAAAATCGTCCATGTCGATACGCGTTTCACGCGCACCTCGAAGATTGCTGATGAGTTCTTCCAGGTACGTCCGGGCACGGATATCGTCTTCATGGGCTACATCATCCATGAGATGCTCGAATCCGGCAAGTTCAACAAGGAGTATGTCCTGCAGAACACCAATGGTGCCTGCCTGCTCCGTGATGACTTCAAATTCGACGATGGTCTGTTCTCGGGCTACGACGCCGAGAAGAAAGCCTATACGAATACGGAGACCTGGGGGTACGCCCTCGGTGCCGATGGCAAGCCGCAGAAAGCCAAGAATCTCTTTGCGCCGAATACGGTCATGTCGCGCCTCAAGGAATTCTACAGCCGCTATACGCTTGAGATGGTGGAAAACATCACGGGCATGAAGGCTGAGGATGCCAAGCGCGCTGCTTCCATCTGGATTGAAAATGACAAGCCGGCCATCATCATGTATGCACTCGGCATGACGCAGCATACGGTCGGTGTACAGAATATCCGCTGCTTTACCATCATGCAGCTCTTGAAGGGCAATGTCGGTATCCCAGGCGCTGGCATCATCGCGATGCGCGGGCAGCCAAACGTACAGGCATCGACGGACTTTGGCATCGAGTTCAACATGCAGCCGGGCTATCTCGTACATCCGACGCATAAGACGCCGGACCTCAAGTCCTGGACCGAGGCTTATGGTACGTTCCGCCGCAAATGGTATGTCAATATGACGAAGGCTTGGTTCGGCGAGCATGCTACGCCGGAGAATGGCTATGGCTTCGATTATGGTGCTATCCGCAACGGCAATCATCCGGATTCCATCTATGCTATCTTTGAGGATGCCTGGAAGGGCACGATGCATGCGCTTTATCTCTGCGGCCAGAACCCGCAGATGACGAATGCGAACCTCACGATGGTCCATGACGGCCTCTGCAAGATGGATTCGCTTATCGTGCAGGATATCTTTGTTAACGAGACGGCGGAGTTCTGGAACCGCCCGGGCGACAATCCGAGCGAGATCCAGACGGAAGTCATCTTCCTGCCAGCCTGCTCCTATCTTGAGCGCGAGGGTACGATTACGAATTCGATGCGCCTGATCCAGTGGCGTATGCAGGGACCGAAACCGGTCGGCGATTCCAAGCCGGATTACCTGATCAACGATATGCTTTGGAAGCGTATCCGTGAACTCTACAAGGATTCTACGGAGAAGAAGGATGAACCGATCAAGTACATGTCCTGGAACTACTCGCAGGACAACTACATCGAAGATGTCATGAAGGAAATCAGTGGTTACAACGTAGCTACGGGGGAACTCGTAAACGGCATCGGCGAACTCAAGGACAATGGTGAGACGGCTTCGGGCATGTGGATTTATGCCGGCTACATCAGCCGCGAGGGCAACCGCACGAAACGCCGCGGCCAGGAAGATCCAGGCGATATCGGTATCTTCCCGCAGTTCGGCTGGGTATGGCCGGATAACATCCATATCCTCTACAACCGCGCTTCGTGCAATCCGGACGGCACGCCGAAGGATAAAGAGCATCCGCTTGTCTGGTGGGATGCGGCTGCTGGCAAATGGACGGGCTACGATGTGCCGGATGTCGGTAACCGCACGGCTGGCCCGGATACGCCGGACGGCCAGAAACCGTTCCGCATGAACGGCGAGGGCATTGGCCGTCTCTTTGCTGCCACCTATAAGGACAAGAACCCTGATGGCATGACGCGTGATGCGTCCTCGACGCCAGTCGATGGCCCGCTGCCGGAGTTCTACGAGCCGGTCGAAAGCCCGACACATAATGCACTGCATAAGAATGAGCTGGCGCAGTTCAACCCCTGTGTCAAATATCCGCGCGTTCCGGAAAAACAGCCGCTGGGCACGAAGGATAAATTCCCGTATGTGCTGACGAGTTCGGGCATTGCGGAGCACTGGTGCTCCGGTACGGTTACGCGCAACATCCCGTGGCTCAATGAGCTGGTCAAGGAACCGTTTGTCGAGATCAGCGAGCAGCTGGCCAAGAAACTCAGCATCAAAGAGGGCGACAAGGTAAAAGTAAGCTCGGCCCGTGGTGCTGTCGTGGTCAAAGCCATGGTCACGAAACGCGCGCAGCCGCTCACCGTCAACGGCGAAGAGACGCATATGGTCTGGATGCCGTACAGCTGGGGCTTCAAGGGCCTGGCAAAGGGACCTAGCACCAACTACCTGACCATCGATGCCCTCGATCCGAATACACAGGAGCAGGAATTCAAGGCCTGCCTGGTCAACATCGTGAAAGCATAATCTGTATGATATTAGGAGACTTTTATGAAAACCGCCAAGAAATCACCGATGGATGAATATCTGAAGAAACACCCTTTCCTCGCGGAAACGGCTAACTTGCAGCTTGCTATGGAGAAAATCCTTACAGGTGCAGTCTCGCCGGTTTCCTTTCCTGTAAAGGATGATATTGCAGAACTTGTCAAGGACGGCATGCCGCTTTTGCAGCAGCCGCAGCTGCAGCGTACGATGGTCAAAGTGGCCGCAGTATCGCTGGGCGATTGCCTCGAAGCACTCAAAGAGATAGAAGCGCCAGATATGATGAAAGCCGCCCTCAAGGCTTGGCAGAGCTGGACGGCGGAAGCTGAACTCACGGAGATCCAGCAGTTCTTCGACTATCTGCTGCGGCAGGAAGATGCAGAAATCCAGCAGTTTGCAGCGGACAACAAGCTCAATGAGGTGCTGGTTCGCACGCTGGGCTGGCAGCTGGTCGAAGTCTTGGTTCCCGCCGAGCTCAAAGACCCAGTTTTCTGGCAGGGGATCGGCTGGAAACGTAATTACTGCCCGGTCTGCGGGCGCCAGCCGGTGCTGGCGCAGCTGCGCAAGGAGCAGGAGGGCCGCGCCCGTGTGCTCGTCTGCGATGGCTGCCATACCGTCTGGCCCTATGCCCGCATTGGCTGTGTCTACTGCGGCAATGAGGATCTCAAGGAAATGCATATCTTAGAGCCTGAGGGCGAAGAAGCTATGCGCCTCGATGTCTGCGACAAATGCCATGCTTACCTCAAGACATATAATGAGGAAGGCGAGGAAGAAGTCTATTTGCGGGATTGGGCGACAATCCATCTTGATTTTCTCGGTGAGGAGAAAAGTCTCCAGAAAAAAGGAAGCGTAATGCTCGCCAATGCGTAAAACTGTGTATTTGCGAGTATGAAAGGAGAACTATAATGGCACAAGAAATCGCTATGCTGCATGATGTGGCACGCTGCAGCGCCTGCCGTGCCTGCATGGTCGCCTGCAAGCAGTGGCACGACCTGCCGGCCGATATGTCAACACCCTTTGAAGGGCAGTATCAGTCCCATAAAGAGCTGACGCCGACGACCTGGAACCTCATCCAGATGAACGAGCGCGTGGATTCTGCGGGCAAATTCCACTGGGATTTCTTCAAGCGCCAGTGCATGCACTGTGCGGATCCGGCCTGCGCCAAGGGCTGCCCCGAGGAAGCCATCGACAAGCTGCCCAATGGGGCTGTCGTCATCGATGAAGAAAAATGCGTGGGCTGCGGCTACTGCACCCATAACTGCCCCTTTGATGTACCGAAGGTCAACAAGGAGACCAACAAGTCCACGAAGTGTGACCTCTGCTTTGACCGCATCGCAGAAGGTATGGAGCCGGCCTGCTCAAAGACCTGCACGGCTGACGCAATCCGCTTCGGCACGAAGGAGGAAATGCTCAGGCGTGCCGAGGAGCGGGTGGCAATCCTGAAGCAGGAAGGCCATCAGGATGCCAATGTTTACAATCCACAAGGCGTGGGCGGCATCCATATGCTCTATGTACTGCCGGAAAAACCGTCGGTCTATAATCTGCCGGAAAATCCGCAGACGCCAGATTCCATCAATCTCTGGAAGGATGTCGTGCGTCCGCTCGGCAAGCTGGCCGGAGCTGGTGCCATCGTTGGCGTGCTCGGTATGGCAGCACTGAAAGGCATGACCAGCAAGAAGGAGGGGAAATAAGATGCTCGTAAATAAGAAATACATCAAGCGTCATAAGATGGGCTTTGTCTATTTTCACTGGATCAATGCCATCAGCTTCTTCCTGTTATTCCTGACGGCACTGCCGCTTTATACGGATACCTTCCGGTTCTTGTATGACATGTTCGGTGCCGCGACGCTGCAATACGCACATCGCGTCTTTGCCGTCATATTCATTGCTAATCCGATTATCGGCCTGGTAACGGCTCATGATGGCATCCGCCGTCTGGTCAAGGAAGTCCTGAGCTTTGGCCGCGATGATATCGTCTTCAACCAGAAGTTCCCGGCTGAGCTCATCGGCAAGGAACCCGAGGGCATCCCGCCCCAGAGCTTCTACAACGGCGGCGAGAAGATGAACATCTTGCTGCAGGCTGTCATCTGGGCGCTGCTCGTCATATCGGGCGCTGTGCTCTGGTTTGGCGAAGGGCTTGTTAGCCCGGCCATCCGTACTTGGATGATTCCCTTGCACAGCATCTGCGCTGGCTTTGGTTTTGCTGCTGCTATCGGTCATATTTATCTGGCGCTGGGCGTCAATCCCGATTCGATGCAGGGCATGTGCGATGGTACGGTCAAGGCCAGCTATGCGGCCAAACATCATGGCAAATGGATTGATGAACTCGTGGCTGAGGGAAAAGTCACGCGCGAAGAAATCAAGCAAGCCGTGAAAAACTAAAAAACAAAAGGAAACAGAAAATTCTCACACAGATGTGATAAAAGTCACACCTGTGTGAGAATTTTTTTGTTATACTATTGGCAGGTATAACTAACGAGAGACAGGGAAAGGGAGCGTGAAGGAATTGAATCAGCAAGAGACCATTGCATATTTGATTCAACGGCTTTTGGCACGGGTATTTGCCATTGTCGTTGGTGTAGTAGTTATCGTAGGGATAAGTTTGTACCTGTTTACAAGTTATGTTGCTGTGGTAAATGATGCCGGCGTTGTGCGCGGCGGTTCGCAGCGCATTGTCAAGCAGGTGCTGGCCGGGGCTGATGCCAGCCAGACAACGCAGAAAATCGAGGGACTGCTCAAGGATTTGGGCAGCCGGGTGCATCTGGGCAGTTTCCCTGGTAAGCGCGATGCGGCGGAAACCTATTGGCAAAACGAGGTGAAGCCGGCGATTGCCGAGTATGAGCAGACGAAGAACCCGGCCCATCTGCTCGAGGTCAGTGAAACGTATTTTGGCAAGACCAATGAGATGGTCGAGGCTGCGCAGACCTTGGTCGACGTGATGGCGGTACTGCTGTATGTACTGCTTGCGGGCTTCATTGCTGCGGTAGGTCTGGTCCTGCGCCGTGTCTATTATACGTTCCAGGAGCGCGTCGTGAATCCGCTGGCGGCGCTGGAAGACAGTGTCAATAAGCTGGCCAACGGCCATATGACGCAGAAGTTCAGCTATCCGCGTCAGGATGAAATCGGTGCGCTGTATGAGCTTTTGAACAAGATGCGCACGGCAATCCTCGGCTATGTGCAGGATATCGAGAAGAATCTCAATACGATGGCTGCTGGTGATCTCGTGACGACCACCGATATGAAGTATATTGGTGACTATGAGCCGATCCAGCGCAATATCAACCACATCCGCCAGACACTTTGTGCGGAAATGGAAAGCATGGGTGATATGGCTGAGCAGGTAGCGGTAAGCTCTGGTGAAGTATCGAAGGTTTCCCAGAGCCTTGCCGAAGGCGCAATGTCGCAGAATGAAAGTGTGCAGAATCTGCAGAACAAGATCCATGCGACAATGGCTGAGAATGCCAAAGTGGAATCCTTTGTCGAGCAGGCCCGCCAGTCAAGCCGCTTGACGAATGACAGCATCGAGATGAGCCGCCGCCAGATGGATAATGTCGTGGCTGCCATGCACGATATCAGCGCGGCTTCGGAGGAGATCCGCTCGATCCTTGGGACGCTCGATGAGATCACGGGGCAGACGTCGCTCTTGTCACTCAATGCTTCGATTGAGGCCGCTCGCGCTGGCGAGGCTGGCCGCGGCTTTGCCGTGGTCGCAGAGGAGGTACGCAAGCTGGCCGAACAGTCGGCACTCAGCACTCAGAACATCCAGATGCTCATCAACAAGGCCCTGGCAGCAATCGAGAGCGGCACGAAAGTCGTTGGTACGGCAGCTGATTCTCTGTCAGGGATTACCGAAAATACCGAAGCGGTCAATACGGTTATCGAACAATTGCAACGGCAGAGCCTTGAACAGCAGAAGATGATGGAGCAGGTGAACAACCTCTCCCGCGATATCCTCGGCGTTGTCACGGACAACTCGGCGGTTTCTGAGGAGTGTGCGGCATCGAGCAATGAATTGTCGACCTTCTCGGATTCGCTCAAGGACAGTGTTGGCAAATTCCGCACAAAATAAGCGATTTATGTAGAAATATGTAAAAAAATCCCCTGCGAAAGCAGGGGATTTCGTTTTGATAGCGAATATTATAAGTTACCAATAGAAGTACCATGAAGAAATTCAAATCGTTGATTTTTCCCAAAACTATTCAAGGAAGATAGTTGAATTATTATGAAGAAAGGAGGAAGAACGATGATTTGCAGAAAGTGTGGCAAGGTATTGGATGAGGGCGTAAGATTATGTCCCTTCTGTGCAGAACCGGCTGATGATAAGGAAGAACAGCCGGCAAGCGAAAAAGTGAAGCTCAAAGAGCTGGCGGCGGTGCCTGCTGATAAGGCCTGCCTGCTCCAGGAGCTGCAGCGGCTGCGTGAGTATTTCCTGCATAACCGTGGCAAATATGGTGTCATGGAAGATCTCTGGCTCATGCAGATGAAATGGCAGGCACCATCGCTTATGCATTGGATGCTGGGCGGCTGCCTGGCTACCGTGGTGGTGTATATGATGCTCTATGGTGCAGGTCTTATGCCGCAGGTCGGCTGGTCGTTGTTCTTCATCCTCTGGGGAATCGTTACTTGTGGCGGCTATATCCGTTCCGGGCGTGACTACGAGGCGCGCCGGCTGAAGTTCCGCCAGGATTTGCAGGTGGTGGAAAATGATGTACGCCAGTATTATAACAAGGCTGACTCCTGCTTCCTGCCGCTTGATTACTCTGATCCGCGGGTAATCGGTGAACTGATTGACGGCATCAAGGCCGGGACCATCCAATCGTTTCAAGATTATCGGATAAGCTGAAAATATCAAGGGAATTTACAGAGTTGCCAGCCATGATGTAAAGGGCCAGCGCCATGGCCGAGATTGAGGCCGGCCGTTAGGGCTCCCGTTAGATAGTCCTTGGCTGCCTGTACGGCCTGGGGCAGGCTGTATCCCTTGGCTAAGTGGGCTGCGATGGCCGCAGACAGGGTGCAGCCAGTGCCATGCGTGTTGGGATTGTCCACGCGTCGGCCGGGCAGCCATAAGGGGCCGTCAGCTGTATAGAGCAGATCATCGGCATCGGTTGGGCGATGACCGCCTTTGCATAGTACGTTGCAACCATAAGCCGCCTGGAGTTTCCGGGCGGCTGTTTCCATATCTGCCTTGTTCGCGATCGAAAGTCCGGTCAGCGCTTCGGTTTCCTTAAGGTTCGGGGTTATCAGCGTCGCTAGAGGGAATAATTGTTCCTTTAAGGCGGTAATCGCATCTGTGGACAATAGATGGGCACCGCTGGTGGCAATCATAACCGGGTCCACCACGATGTTTTTGGCTTGATAATGGCGGAGCCGGCCGGCAATCACAGCGATAAGGGGGGTGGAAAAGACCATGCCGGTTTTCACGGCGTCGGGGAAGATATCGTCAAAGATGCTGTCCAGCTGCGCGGACAGAAAATCTGGAGTAGAGGGGGATACACCAGCTACTCCGGTGGTGTTTTGGGCCGTCAGGGCGGTGATGGCGCTCATGCCGTAGACGCCGCAGGCCAACATGGTTTTCAGATCAGCCTGGATACCAGCGCCGCCGCTGGCATCGCTGCCGGCAATGGTCAAGGCAGTTTTGGTGAGGAGAGCGGAAAGACGCTGGCGGAGCCGGGTGGCTGCTGCTCGTATATCCGGGGCGGCAAAGATGGCGGAGATGACCGCAGCGCCGGATATGCTGCTATGCTGCAGCTTAGAGATATTTTTTTCATTTATACCGCCGATGGCCACTACGGGAATAGAGACGGCGGCACAGATCCGTTGCAGTTCGTTGTGGCTTATTTCGCTGGCATTAGCCTTGGAATCGGTGGGAAAGACGGCCCCCACGCCTAAGTAGTCGGCGCCGTCGTTTTCGGCTGCTAAGGCTTGGGCGGTGGTTTTGGCGGAAACGCCTAAAATCTTATTCGGGCCTAGCAGTGCGCGGGCTTCTTTTACCGCCATGTCCTGCTGGCCAATATGTACGCCGTCGGCATCACAGGCCAGAGCTATGCCGATATTGTCGTTGACGATAAAGGGGACGTTAAAAGCATGGCATAGTGCTTTGATTCTCTGGGCCTCCTGCAGGAAGCAGTCCGTGTCCAGATTTTTTTCGCGCAGCTGGATCATGGTAACACCGCCCAGCAGGGCTTCTTTTACCGCCTGGGCAAGGGGCTTATCGCCCAGCCAGCGCCGGTCAGTGATGGCATAGAGGGGCAGGGCCTTACGTAACGCACAGGCTTTGGTGATGTTGTTCTGGCAGAGACTTAGTGACATCGATATTCCTCCTTTGGGGCAACAAAAACAGGGACTATCCATTTCGGATAGTCCCTGTGAATCTTTTTGCATACTTTCCTACGTTGGCATTATCCAAATCAGGTGCGGTCGAAGTGCATAACTTCCTCTCAGCCTGTCTGCAGGCTCCCGTGTATCGTTTTGCCTCTACTTTACGCCGCGCGGGGATTTTTGTCAAGGCAGGCTTTTAGCCGACGACCCAGCTGACGAAGTAGATAACCAGCGGAATCGTGACACAGGCGATGCCGACGACGTCGATGATGACACCTGTGTGGATCATCTTAGTGATGGGGATATAGCCCGATGCATAGACAATGGCATTGGGCGGTGTCGATACTGGCAGCATGAAACCGAGTGATGCCGCCAGCGCAATGCCGACCGATACCGGAACCGGGCTAAGGCCAGCCGATACGGCTGCTGTGATGGCCAGTGGGCCAATCATGTTCGTAGCTGCTGTATGGCTCGTGAGCTCAGAGAGCAGCAAGGCCATGACGGAGAAGATTGCGACCATGCCAACCTGTGACGGAGCACCGCCCATCGAGCTGACGATGAGGTCACCGACCCACTGCGAAAGGCCGGTCTTGTACATCATGCCCCCCATGGCCAGACCACCGCCGAACAGGATCAGCGTGCCCCATTCGATACCTTCCATGGCCTCCTGCCATTTGAGTGTGAACTGGCGCTTTTCGAAGTTGACCGGCAGGACAAACAGGATAAGAGCACCGGCCATGGCAGCGACGGCTTCCGGGAACAGCCTGTTGTACATCTTGAGTGTCGGATCGGTGCTGCCAAGGGAAATCGAGAGGATGCCCGGCGTTACCCAGAGGGTAACGGCCACGATAAAGCAGAATAATGTGTTCTTCTGTGCGAGTGTCCAGCCGCCAAGCTCGGCAAGTTTGTTCTTGATGAAGGTATCCGCGCCATCGATGCGCTCGACATCAGCCGGGAACATGCGCGACAGTACGAAGGCCGCAATGACGAAATAGACGACCATCGCGATGAAGCCCCAGGTCATCCACTCAAAGAATGATATATGGATGTCACACATTTGGTCAAGGAAACCGAGCATGATGAGGTTCGGCGGTGTGCCGATAGGCGTCAATACGCCGCCAATCGAGCAAGAGTAGGCTGTCATCAGCATGAGGCCCGTAGCGTATTTGTATTCGTGCAGGTCGATCTCACGGCCATTGGCGGCAAACATCTCCTTGATGGAGGTCAAAAGGCCCAAGCAGATCGGGAACATCATGGCTGCCGTAGCCGTGTTGCTGACCCAGCCTGAGCAGAGCGCGGCGGCAAGGCCGACGGCCAGGAAGATACGCTTGGGGTTCGAGCCGACCCAGGAGCGCGAGAGCAGCCAATAGGCGAAGCGCTTGTCGAGGCCATGGGTCATCATGGCCTTGGCCAGGATGAATCCGCCCATGAACAGGAAGATCATCGGGTTCGCAAAGGCGGCAAACGCAGTGCCGACTGGCACGACGCCAGTCACGACCGCCAATGTCGGTCCGATGAGCGAGGTGACCGGAATGGGTACGGGCTCTGTGATCCACCATATAGCCACGAGTACCATGATTGCCAGCAGCTTATGGGCTGGTACGGTCAGTCCTGCAATCGGGGTCAGAAAGACCAAGAGTGCGAGGATGGGTCCGCCGAACAGGCCGATAGTCCGGCGCTTGCGGTCAAAGGCCTGCTCGGCCCGCTTGACGGCAAGTGCTTCTTTACTCATCTTGTCCAAGATACATGCGCCTCCTTTTATGATATGAAGCAATAGAATGATTTCCACAAATTGTTATTACAATTTATTATATTTCTATCATAAATAAAATTCAGTATTTTTTCAATAGCCCAGGCTGATTGGTTCGATTCTATTTAGGCATAGTATGAAAATTAAGATAATTATTCAGCAATAATGAAAATAAGCAGAGGGGCATAAAAAGAGGAAGCCCGTGAAGTGGGATTGTACTTCACGGGCTTCCTGGGAAGGGATGATAAAAAATTTGAGAAATGGGAAGCAAGAAGGGTGGGATTAAAACCTTCTTGTTTAGGGACGCCAATGAGATCGTACCCCTGGGGGATTACCAGGTATATCTCTCATCGACAAGTTTATTATAATCGGTCATTATGAAAAGAGTATGTAACTCAGGTTACGGAAAAGACAAAAAGTAAAAGTTTTTTCGCGTTCTCACGATTTTTTCAAGCCGCCTGTGCTAAAATAAGGATAGATTCCAAAAGAGATGAGGTGATTTCCTTGCGTTATACCAAGCGCTGGAAACGTTGCCTGACGGCTATGGTCCTGTCGGGTGTCATGATGGCTGGCACATGGCTCACGCCGTTGCCGAAGGCTGAGGCGGCAGATGCCTGGGCCATTGCCGCACAGGCTCTCGGGGTGCTCGGAGCTTATCAGTCGAGCCTGTCGAGTATCCTTGCGCTCGGCAATGATGCTCAGGCGCAGATCCAGAGCCAGCGGCAGGATATCCAGCAGAATGGCATCGACCCCAACCGCAACGATGTGCAGGTGGTCGACAGTGTCATGCGCCAGCTGGTGGAGCAGGGCGACTATGTATTGAAGGCCAATAGCCTGCCGTTCTGCTGGACGGTCAACAACAGCAGGGATTTCAATGCGGCCTGCTATCCCACGAACTATGTGAGCGTCAACAAGGCACTCGTGCGCGGCTTGAACCTGGAGCCCGATGAGCTCGCCGCAGTGTTGGCCCATGAGATGACGCATGGCATCGAGCAGCATAGCGCGCATAACTACGCCAAAGCCGTGGCTCAGTACTATGGCATGGCTTTCCTGAATATGGATACGGGCGTGGCAGATTGGAACAAGCTCAATGCGCTGGCCAATTATTCGATAGCCAAGAACGTGACCTTGCCGACGGAGTACGATGCCGATGCAGGCGGCTTCTATATCATGACGAGTGCCGGATTCAATCCGGGCGGCGGCGCAGCGGCCATGGCCCGCATGGCCCGCTATCTGACCTATGAGACGCAGAATGTCCTCGAATACCAGGACCCTGACCCGAAACTCAAGGAGCAGGAAAACTATAACGACCATCCCGATACGGATAAACGCGAGCAGAAGCTGGCACAGATGATGACCGATTATGGCTGCGGTCATGTGACGGTCAAAGACCGTAAGGACATCTATATCGATGGCGAAAAACTGTTGAGCGTTGATTGGGATGGTGATTATGATAATACTTTGGAAAATGCTTATTTCGTGGCTGGGGCGATTGCCAAGGCCTTTCATGACTATGATTCGCCAGCTGGCTGGAATTTCCGCGCAGATGGCGATGGCACGGTGACATGTCTGCCAGATACGCGTGTCAATCAGGCCCTGCAGAAATTCCTGCGCACGGAGCGTGCTGGTGCGCGCCTGCAGGCGCTCGTGACAACGGCCTATGACGGAGAGAAGACGAGCGGTGCCCGTACGAAGATGAAAGCTTCGGCACAGGCAAGACAACAGGTGCTGCAGAGTGAGCGCGAAGCAGTGCTGGCTGCTAGTGCCAAGTTTGTCAAGAAAATGCGGGAAAATGGTGATATGTATAGCGACTATGGGCAGGGCGAGCGTGCGTTGTTCCAGATGCGCCGCGTCTTTGCTGCGCATAATCCCGAGAATGAAGCGGAAAATCATGCGATCCGCGGCCGCGCCCGGGCCGTTGCCGGAGATTTTACAGCGGGACTTCAAGATTTAGACAAAGCCGTAACTATGGATAGCAAGAATGTCTATAACTATCTGAACCGGGCGGATGTCTATCATATGATGGGAAATACGGAGGCGTCACTGGCTGATTTAGCACAGGCTGAAGCTATCGATAAGGCGAATCCGTATGTCTGGTTTATGCGTGCGCAGATCTATGAGGAGCTTGGCCAGCAGGCTGATGCCCTGGCCAATTATCAGGAATTCTATCGGCTGCAGCCGAAGGCTTTCCGTGTGATTCCCGAAGAATATTTGCAGTCTGTCAGTGAAAAAGACTATAAGACAGTGCAAAAAGAAAAGGCAGATGCCAAAAAGAAATACGAACAACAATGGAATAAGGAACACAAAGACAAAAAAGCTGCGGAAAAGCATTCCGCAGCCAAGTCTTAAAGAATTTCGTTTATCTCGATGACCTCCACGCCGTTGGCGCGGAGGTTTTTTATTTCGTCCGCATTGCATTCCGTTCCGTTCCTGCCTGTAAGGAAGAGAGAGGACTACCATATTTAAAGAATTTGTCGAGACTAAGCACTATTCGTTCCATGAAGGTTTTGCTGACTGGCGGGACGCCGTCCGGGCAGCTTGTGCGCCACTTTTGGCTGATAGTACCATCGAAAAGGAATATCCGGAAATCATTATCGAGAAAGTCGAAGAGCTTGGGCCCTACATCGTTATCGCTCCGGATATCTGCATCCCGCATGCAGAGCGCGGGCGCGGCGTAAATGGCACGGCTATGTGTTTCATGAAGACGGAAAAGCCCGTAAGCTTCGATCCGGATGACCCGGAAAAAGATGCCCGCATCTTTGTGGTATTGGCAGCTACTGATGATGAAGTCCATTTGCCGCTTATCACTTCACGACGGGCAACTTCGGTGGCTGGCATGGCAACTTCGACTGGGATGCAGTCTGGCCATTCATCGGCGTCATCATGGAGAATCTGCAGTACGTCGGTGTAGCAGCGGTAGTCATCCTGCTGCTGGCTATTCCACAGATCCTCTACCAGCGCAACAAGGATACCTACTTCGTCATTGCCGAGGATTTTGACAAATATAAGGAAATCCTTGCTAAGAAACAGGGCGTGCCTGTCGATCAGGTCGTCATTGATTAACCGTAGACAATCTTTTTTATAACGATAAAGGAGTGCTTCAAAATGGCTAAATTGAAAGTTATCGCTGCATGTGCTTCGGGTATGACCGATGCGAAACTGGCGCGGCTCGATATGACCGATGGCGAGATTGACGCAGTGCGCGCTGCCATGCGCGCGACAGGGGGGCCCTTCCGCTCCATTTGCCTGAGCGGCCATCGCAAATTCCCGCTGGGATGCCCCGATAGGCAGAAACAGGACCGCAGCCTCGAAATCATGCAGAAGGCTATAGCCCTTGTGGCCAAGCTGAGAAATGCTATTCGCTGGCCATGCTACACTATCAAGGCAAGGACCATTTTCTCTGCGCAGCCGCAAGGGCGATCGGCTGCTGCTGGCCTTTACCTATGGGAAAGATGGCTATGAAGCTCAGGAGCTCGACCGTGGCCGCGGCGCAGCGAATGTGCTACACTATATCTATGAAGGCAAGGATATCATCATCGGCGCGAACCGCGAGACCAATGAAATCGCGCGCTACGAGCTGACGGAATGAACGGGGAGGAAATATAATGCTTGAAGAACTCAAACAAAAAGTCTATGAAGCCAATATGCTGCTGCCAAAGCATCATCTGATTACCTTTACCTGGGGCAATGTCTCAGGCATCGACCGTGAGAAAGGCCTGTTCGTCATCAAGCCGTCAGGCGTGGAGTACGATGTGCTGAAACCTGCGGATATGGTTGTCGTTGACCTTGAAGGCAACAAGGTCGAAGGGGAGCTCAATCCTTCCTCGGATACCGAGACCCATCGTATCTTTTATAAGGAATTTCCCCATATCGGCGGTGTCGTGCATACCCATTCGCGCTGGGCGACAATCTTTGCTCAGGCAGGACAGGGCGTGCGCGCCTATGGCACGACGCAGGGCGACTATTTCTATGGCGAGATTCCGTGCACCCGTGATATGACCGAGGAAGAAATCCAGGGCGAGTACGAGTATAATACCGGTGTTGTCGCGGTAGAACGCTTCAAGAAGTACGGCATCAATCCCGACTATGTGCCTGCTGTTCTCGTCAAGAATCACGGCCCGTTCTGCTGGGGAACGGACTGCATGAATGCCGTCCACAATGCCGTCGTGCTTGAAGAAGTCGCCATGATGGCCTTCCACACGCAAATGCTCACCGGCGACCGCGACCCCATGCCGCAGGCCCTGCTCGACAAGCACTTCCTGCGTAAGCACGGCCCGAATGCCTACTACGGACAAAGGAAGAAATAAAAAAGGGGTTGTGACAAAATGCTTTCGCATTTTGTCACAACCCCTTCAGTGCATGAGAAGAGTTGGTTAATTCTCTTCGGCACTGAGGCTGCCATGCGTATTAGAGTCTCTTATCCAGCCATTTGCAGATGTAGTAGCTGGTTACGCCTGCCAGGACAGAGACTATAAATGATTCGAACAAGTCTATGCCTCCTTTCTCTTTTTTCTGGGAGAAAGGTACACACGGCAACGATATTATAGCATAGCTTGACTTTTTGTGTAAAATTGATATACTAAAACCAGCTAAATGATTCGAATAAAGCTATGCGAAAAAACCGTAGGGAGTGGTTACCCTGCGGTTTTTTCTGTATGCGAATATTTTCAGCGCTCCATAATAGCCTCAACAGATTTTATACAGGCATTGCGGAAGCCGTTTTCCTCCAGTGCCGTGACGCCGCGGATGGTGGTGCCGGCTGGGGAGCAGACGTTATCCTTGAGTACGCCCGGGTGCTCGCCGGTGGCGAGCTGCAATTTAGCCGAGCCGAGAATCATCTGGGAAATCAGCCGATAGGCATCAGCGCGTTTCATGCCGTATTTTACTGCCGCATCGCCATAGGCCTCGATCATGAGGTCGACAAAAGCCGGGCCGCAGCCCGTGACCGTGCCGCCAATGCCCATAAGCGAACTCGGCAGTTCCTGGACAAGCCCGACGGCGGCAAAAAGCTGCATGATTTCGGCACGCTCGCCAGCGTCTAGCGAATTTGTTTCCTCAAACAATAGCACCCCCTCGCCAACCATGGCGGGGGTATTCGGCATGACGAATTGCAGGCGCGTTGCGGTCTTTAGATGCTGCTGATACTTGGCGTAATCCCAGCCGGCAGCAATCGAAATCAGCGCCTTGCCATCGAGCTTATTGCCGAGATCGGCAAGTACGGATTCGATCTGATACGGCTTGCAGGCCATGACGAGCGTATCAGCTGCGGCAGCAAGGTCAGCCAGCGTCGCGCACGGCGTAAAGCCGATGCGCGTGCTGTTCTTCTGCAGCTTCTCCTGATTCGGTGCAAAAGCAAAGACCTTCGCTTTATCGATAGCCCCTGCCTTGATAAAACCTTCAGCCAGCGCCTGCGCCATATTGCCCATGCCAATGAATCCAAGTGTTTGCATTGTGATATCCTCCTGTATACAGTTAAGTGTTTTACTGTGCAATACAATGGTTACAAATACATCGTATATTTTACACTATATTAAGTTCGTTTGAAAGAAAAAATAGGCATTTCGATTTTTAATGAATCGGAATGCCTATTTTTTTGTGTTTTTCTCGGCCACAGTATCGTATAAAATTTTCGGCACGTCCGTTACAGTTTCAATCTCCACATCCAATGCCATATGAGCGATATAGCGTTCCTGCATCCGCTTGGAGAGTTTGTCGAAACTCTGCAGCATCCGTCTGGCCAGTGGTGGTAGCGATGCTTCGTCGGACTGTTTCGTTTTGTGACCGACCAGTGCATCAAGCGATATGCCGTAGAAATCGGCCAGCTTTGTCAGCGTCTCGATGTCCGGTGAACGCTTGCAGGCCTCGTAGTTTGCATAGGTAGAACGGCTGACGCCAATCGCATCGGCAACCTGCTGTTGTTTCAAATCGTGCAATTCGCGCCATTCCAGCAGATGTTTATTGATATTCATCACGACCTTATTCAGAAATCTACCTACTATTATATGAAAACTTTTATGAAAAAAACGTTTTTGTGCCATAATGAAATGCAAAACGTTGACTTGATTCGTAATGAAACATATAATAAGAGTTGCAATGTGAAACATGATGTAAATATAGGAAACAAAATGCAACTTTTTATGCAGAGTACGAGGGGAAGAAAATAGTGTTTGAAGTAAAGCAGTCTGAAGAAATGGTAAATAAGACGTTTCGTTTACCAGCACCATTGCTGGAGGAGTTGGCTAAAGTAGCTGACCGTGAAAAGGTGTCGGTGAATAATCTGGTACGGCAGTGCTGTGAATACGCACTCAGTAATATGGAGGATAAGCGAAGAGCAGATTGATAGAGGGCTAAGAAATGGATTTTTTACAGCGTATTCGTGACAAGTTCAAATTAATATTGATTGATGCAATTATTTTTGCAATAGCGCCGATATTGGCTGTTATGCTACGGTTTGAAGGAACGCTGCCGGCTAGGGAGCTCGCATCCATACAGGGGTGTATTTTCTGGATGGTGCCTATCTGTTTGGTGATTTCGTATTTTTATGGGATGTACCATCGAATCTGGCATTATGCACGTATGCGGGATTTGGTAGCTCTTATCGGTGCGGTTTCTTTATCGCAGGCTTTGATTTTTATCATCGTTGTGCTGACAGGAACGTATATGCCGCGCAGTATCCCTATCATTACCTGGATATTGACACTGGGAGGGATTGGTGCTAGCCGCTTGATGTTCAAGGTCAATCTAGATCTTGTCACGGAATTGAAGGGAGACCGTAAAAATCTTCTGATTGTAGGGGCTGGTGATGCTGGTGCGATGTTAGTGCGGGAACTCGAGCAGAATAGTGCGGCGACTACCAACATTGTAGGGTTTATCGATGATGATGCGAAGAAGCAAAATGGTCGTTTGGCAGGTTTCCCCATATTGGGCACTGTAGATGAGCTGGCGTCTATCGTAAGGGTGAAGGCCGTCGACAGAATCGTTATTGCGATTCCGTCTGCGGATGGCGCTACGATTCGTCATATCGATAATGCTTGCCGCTCCACAGGGGCTCAAGTTTGTATCATGCCAGGTATCTACAGCATGGTCAATGGTGAGCTCGATATGGGGGAAATGCGGGAAATAAGCCTTGAAGACCTGCTGCGTCGTGATCCTATCAAGTTGGATTTTGAGAAAATCACCAACTATATAGCTGGCAAAACTGTCCTCATCACTGGTGCGGGTGGAAGTATTGGTTCAGAGATATCCCGTCAGATCAGTCGGGTAGGAGCCAAAGAAATAATTCTCTTGGGACGTGGGGAAAACAGCATTTATGAGATTCATCAAGAGTTGATACGGAAATTTCCTGAACAAAATTATCGTACGGTGATTGCCAATATCACAGATAGGGAGCGCATGGCAAGGATTTTTCAGCGCTTCAAGCCTCAGGTTGTGTTCCATGCAGCCGCTCACAAGCACGTTCCGTTGATGGAAATCCAGCCGGATGAGGCAATCCGCAACAATGTCTTTGGTACGCAGAATGTGGCAGAGCTGGCAGATCAGAATCATGCTGAGATTTTTGTGCTGATTTCTACCGATAAGGCAGTAAATCCGACCAGCGTTATGGGAGCAACGAAGCGTACAGCAGAACTAGTATTGCAGGAAATCAACCAGCACAGCAAGACGAAATTCGTAACGGTAAGATTTGGCAATGTACTAGGCAGCCGCGGCAGTGTGGTGCCACTCTTTGAAAAGCAGATTGCACAAGGTGGCCCGGTAACGGTCACCCACAAGGAAATGACCAGATACTTTATGACTATTCCCGAGGCGGTACAACTGGTCTTGCAGGCTGGTAGTCAGGCTGAAGGGGGAGAGGTATTTCTCTTTGATATGGGCGAACCCGTGAAGATTAAAGATATGGCAGAGGACCTTATAAGGCTGCACGGACTTACCCCAGGCAAAGATATCAATATCGTTTACACGGGGCTACGTCCAGGGGAAAAGCTTTATGAGGAACTATTAACCAGTGAAGAAGGTACGACTAGCACCAAGCATAAGAAAATCTTCAAGGCAAAGATTCAGCCGTTAGATGAAGAGGAGTTATCCGAAAGTCTGTGTGTTCTCCGAGAAACTACGGATAAGCAAGTAATTCTGGCTACCCTAAAACATATGATACCGACATATAAAAGCAAGCAATTACAAGAAAACTGAGGATGATAGCGATGGGATTGAAGTTAATGTATATAACCAATAACCCCCAGGTGGCGGTTATTGCACAAAAATATGGCGTAGATAGAGTTTGGGTGGATTTAGAAACCTTAGGCAAAGAAGAACGGCAAGGCCATATAGATTCGGTAAAATCTCATCATTCTATAGAAGATATAGAAAAAATTGTGCCATTTTTGAACAAATCGGAAATGCTGGTGCGTGTAAATCCGTTGAATGCTGGATCTGAAAAAGAAATCAATGCTGTGATTGCTGCAGGCGCAGATTTAATCATGCTTCCCATGTGGAAATCTGTAGAGGATGTGCAGAAGTTCCTGGACATAGTAAACAAAAGATGTAAAACGGTTCTTTTGCTGGAAACGAAAGAAGCTGTTGAATGCCTTGATGCTGTATTAGCGTTGGGCGGTATCGATGAAATCCATATTGGTCTGAATGATTTGCATTTGAGCTATAAACTTGACTTCATGTTTGAGTTATTGGCCAATGGAACTGTGGAGTCTATCTGTAAAAGAATAAGCAAATCTCAAATTCCCTATGGCTTTGGTGGTATTGCTCGCTTGGGGTGTGGCGAACTCCCCGCAGAGAAAATCATTCAAGAGCATTATAGGCTGGGATCGACACGAGCCATTTTGTCGCGAAGTTTTTGTAATGCTCAGCAATATTCCACGATAGAGGAAATAGATGATGTGTTTGCGCAAAATATGAAAATGCTAAGGGACTACGAGATGCAGCTTGATAAGCAATCACAGGAGGACTTTGAACGAAATCGTCAATCTGTGGTGAAAATTGTTCGCAGGATAACAGAGATGAAGGCAGGGGCTAAATAATGGAATTGACAGGAACAACACTTAGAAGACTAAGAAAAGAATATGGTGATGCATTTTATCTGCTGGATTCGGTAGCTTTTAAGAACAATTACCAGGAATTAAAAGCAGCTTTTTCATCTATTTATCCTAAGGTTAATATTGCTTATTCCTACAAGACAAATTATACGCCTAAGTTATGCAAAATTGTTGCTGATTATGCTGGATATGCAGAAGTTGTTTCGGAAATGGAACTGGAGTTAGCCTTGAAAATAGGCGTAGCACCGGAGAATATCATTTGGAATGGCCCTATAAAAAGCAGAGCACATTTAGAAAAGTACATAAAAATGGGAGTAGAGGTAAATATTGATTCCTGGTATGAAATGGAAGAAATTATCGCTATTGCTGCTCAAGTCCCGGATAAGAAATTACGTGTAGGTCTGCGGTGTAATTTCGATGTAGGTGACAAGGTACTTTCACGTTTTGGTTTTGATGCAGATAGTGATGAGTTTATAAGAGCCATAGAAGCGATAAAACAGATTGACAATCTGGAATTCGTTTCCTTGCAGTGTCATTTTGCCAAGCGGTCGCTTGAATATTGGCCGTCTAGAGCCAAAGGAATGCTTGCTATCATTGCTAAATATGAATTAAAGCCGCAGCGCATTGATATCGGTGGCGGATTATATGGCAAGATGGAAGATTCGCTGAAAGCACAGTTTGCAGGGAAAATACCATCATATCAAGACTATGCCAATGCTGTAGCTCCATTTTTCGCAGATTATTATCGAGAAAAAGATTGTAAGCCGGAATTAGTTATTGAACCTGGATCAGCACTGGTTGGCGATTGCATGAAATTTGTCGGCACAGTGAAAACCATTAAGAATATACGGGGGAAGAATATCGCTACAGTGCTAGGCAGTCAAAAGAATATCAGTATGGCAGGGGTTAATCCTCCTTTGGCAATTATATCGATGGGAGAGAATCAGACGCATTATAGCAATATGGATATTGTAGGCTTTACCTGCATAGAAGGAGATGTTCTATATCGGAATTATAATGGTGAGTTGGCTGTAGGAGATGCTGTAGTGATAAGCAATTGTGGGTCATATTCATTGGTTATGAAGCCACCATTCATCCTGCCGAATTTTCCAGTATTAGATATTACTAGTGAGTCACCGGAGGTTGTCAAGCGTGGCGAAACCTTTGATGATATATTTCATACGTTCAACTTTTAAGGGATGGTTATGCAGATACTAAATTTATGCTTGAAAAGGATACTCGATATTTTCATATCTGGACTGGCAATATTATTGCTGATACCTGTATGGATAGTGGTAGCTGTGGCCATAAAGTCAGATTCTGATGGGCCGGTACTCTTTAAGCAAGGACGCCGTACAAAGGATGGACGTATTTTCAATATGTATAAATACCGATCGATGGTGGTAAATGCAGAGAAAATGGGATCTGGCCTTTTTAACTATGAAAATGATCCGCGCGTTACCCGAATAGGCAGGAAACTGCGGAATAGCAGTATCGATGAGTTGCCGCAACTATTTAATATTTTTCTTGGCGATATGTCATTAGTTGGTCCAAGGCCTTGTGTTACATATGAACTGGGCGATTTTGACACACTAAACCGTAAATATAAACGGCGCTTTGTCATGAAGGCTGGTCTGACAGGGTTGGCTCAGGTAAAAGGCAGGAATGATATTTCTTGGGAAGAGAAAGTCGTCTATGACAATCAATATATAGATAATTTCAGAAAATATGGAGTCCTGTACGATTGCTGGCTGATGATAGCAACTGTATTGAAGGTCGTGAAGAGTCAGGATATCTACGAAAGTAAATGTGATGAGACATTGACTGATAGTGAAGCAGCTGCACGTGAGGAAGCAGAAATCATTCGTTTGGCGCAT
Organism: Pseudoselenomonas caprae; assembly: GCF_008271345.1. Classification (NCBI taxonomy): domain Bacteria; kingdom Bacillati; phylum Bacillota; class Negativicutes; order Selenomonadales; family Selenomonadaceae; genus Pseudoselenomonas; species Pseudoselenomonas caprae. The sequence goes on along the minus strand of NZ_VTOZ01000010.1, from coordinate 20,094 downwards.
TTACCAGATGATGAAGGATGATATGTGGAGGCAGAGATATGAAAACGGATGTAGCGAACAGATATATATGGTTTAAGCAGGAAATACTGAATGTAAATGATGCCAAGATAAATGTCTTGGCACCGACCTCGCAGTTTGGCTTGAATGTGTTCGAGGGGATTCCATGTTACTGGAATGAAACACAGCAACAATTATATGCATTTAGGTTGGCTGACCATTATAAACGGTTGGCAAAATCTGCAAAGCTATTACAGCTGGATTGCAAATACACGAAAGAGGATTTTGAAAAGGCGCTAGTTGATGTGGTACGTGCCAATGAGTACACGGAAAATGTTTCTGTCCGGCAGACGTTGTTTGTGGATGGTTTCGGTTCGTGGGGAAGCGATGGTCCTGTGGAGATGTTTGTAGCACCGATTCCAAGAGGAAATACCAGTGCGGAATACAATAAACAGGGCCTCAATTGTTGTGTTGCCTCCTGGCGCAGAATCAGTGACAATACCTTATCTCCGCGGATAAAGTGTGGAGCTAACTATATCAATAGTCGGATGGGACAGAGAGAGGCCCTGCGGAATGGCTATGATACATGTATTTTTTTGAATGAGGCAGGAAAGGTTGCCGAGGGGCCAGGCTCGTGTTTATTCTTGGTAAAAGATGGACGTTTGATTACGCCGCAGTTAACGGATAGTGTACTCGAAAGCATCACTCGTGATACTGTTATAAAACTCGCAGAAGAGTTAGGCATTGAAGTACAAGAGCGCAGCGTGGACAGAACCGAATTGTATGCTAGTGATGAAGCATTCTTGTGCGGCTCTGCAATGGAGATAACTCCTATATTATCCATTGATAGATATAAGTATGAATACAGCGAGGAAAGCCTTACAAGTAAACTTTTAGCAAAGTATCGATCAGTTGTCTCGGGACGAGATAGTAAATATCAAGGCTGGCTTACGCCTATTTATAAATGAGAATGGAAGGTCGTAATACGTGAATATATGGATTATAGATCATTATTCTGTTCCCGTAAAATATTATCCACTTGCCCGACAGCGCAATTTTGCAAGATGTTTGCTGCAAAAAGGGCATGATGTAACGATTTTTTGTGCTAGCAGTGTGCATAATTCTTCTATAAATCTAATTGAAGATAATAGTTCCTATAAAGAATTATATGCCGATGGTATTCGTTATATAGCCATAAAGTGTACTAGCTATCATGGCAATGGCATAAAGCGAATATACAATATGCTGGAATTTGCCTATAAATTGCCTAAGGTCCTTAGAAAATATCAAGTGCCGCAGATTATTATTGCTACTTCTATGACGCAATTCGCTTGCGCACAGGGGATAAGATTTGCAAAAAGATATGGATGCAAGGTAATCGCGCAGATAACGGATTTATGGCCTGAAACACTAGTAGCATATGGATTGATGACTAAAAGAAATCCTGCTGTAGTTTTGTTGCGGTGGTTAGAAAAATGGACGTATAAAAACGCGGATAGAATAATCTTTTCGATGAAGGGCGCTTATGATTATATACGAGAACAAAAATGGCAAAAAGAGATTCCTGAATATAAGGTAATACATATCAATAATGGTGTGGATTTAGGCGAATTCCATTACAACAAAGATAACTACAGAAATGCTTTTGCAGAACTCGAAAATAAAAATGAATTCAAGGTAGTTTATACTGGCTCAATACGGCGAGTAAATAATGTCGGGAAGATATTAGACGTTGCTAAGCTGCTGATTGATAGAAATATAGTTTTTCTAATCTTTGGCAAGGGAGAAGAAATGGATGAGCTGATAGCTAGAGCAAAAGCGGAATCCATAAGTAATGTGAAATTTATGGGAGCTGTAGAGAAAAGGTTTATTCCAGATATCGTCAGTTGTGCAGATTTGAATTTTGCTCATAATAGTGGATCGGCTATTTTTAGGTACGGGATTAGTTTTAACAAGATATTCGATTATTTTGCGGCTGGGAAACCAATATTGACTGATTTTGATTGCAAGTACAATCCTGTTTTGGAGGAAAATGCCGGAGTAAATGTCAGCAGTGGCGATGCCAGAGAAATAGCTGATGCTATAGAAAGAATGGCGGCGCTTAGTGACGAGGAATACAGCAATTACTGCAACAATTCATTGCGAGCAGCTGAGAAGTATGATTTTAACCGCTTGACGAAGACGTTGGAAGACACAATTTTTGCTTGTGTTGAGGAACACTGACGAAAATACAGAGGGTAGGAGAAGGTAGCATGGATAAACAAAAACTGAAAGATAAAATCAAGAATCGCGAACTGACTTGTGGTGTGGTAGGCCTTGGCTATGTAGGTTTGCCGCTGGCTGTGGAAAAGGCTAAGGCTGGATTCAAGACGATCGGCTTTGACGTGCAGTCGGCTAAGGTGGATATGGTAAATGCTGGCAAGAACTATATTGGCGACGTGGTAGACAAAGATCTAGCTGAGCTGGTAAAGGCAGGTAAACTTACAGCTACGACAGATTTTTCATTTGTGAAGGATGTTGATTTCATTGCTATCTGTGTGCCTACCCCATTGGATGCGCATCAGCAGCCGGATATCAGCTATGTGAAGAGCAGTGCCGAAGCTATTGCCAAGCATCTGACCAAGGACACCATTGTAGTATTGGAATCCACTACCTATCCCGGCACCACAGAAGGACTGCTAAGACCCATTTTGGAAGATGGGTCCGGCCTCAAATGCGGTGAAGACTTCTATCTGGGCTTTTCTCCGGAACGTGTTGACCCAGGTAATCTGATTTACAAGACAAAGAACACGCCGAAGGTTGTCGGCGGTATCGGCAAAGATGCTACGGAAGTTATCGCCGATGTATATCGTCATATCCTGCAGAGCGATATTCATGAGGTTTCTTCTCCCGCCGTAGCCGAGATGGAGAAAATTCTCGAAAACACCTATCGTAATGTGAACATCGGTCTGGTTAACGAGCTTACCATGCTTTGTCACAAGATGGGAATCAGCATGTGGGAAGTCGTAGACGCTGCCAAAACAAAACCGTATGGATTCCAGGCATTTTATCCAGGTCCGGGACTTGGTGGTCACTGTATTCCGCTTGACCCGTACTACCTTAGCTGGAAGGCAAGAGAATATGGCTTCCATACCTCTATGATTGAGGCCTCTGGCATGATTAACGATAGAATGCCAGAATACACCGTGCTCCGTGCTGGCGAAATTCTCAATCGTTTTGGTAAGAGTATCAAAAATGCCAAGGTGTTGATTCTCGGTGTAGCCTACAAACAGGACATAGACGACTATCGTGAGAGCCCAGCATTAAACGTTATAGAAGAATTCAACAAACGTGGGGCAGAGGTTACGTTCTACGATCCTTGGGTGTCCAGCTACAAGTTCAAAGGCGAAGTGCACCATGGCGAAACGGAGCTTACGAAAGAACTGCTGGAGAATGCTGATATTGTAGTGGTAACCACTGCACATACAAATGTAGATTATGAATTCGTTCAGAAAAATGCCAAGGTGGTATTTGATACGAAAAATGCGATGAAATTTATAGATGAACGGAGTAAGATAGAGCTTCTTTAATAATGAAAGAAAAGATTTATGCAAATATTTTGAAGGTATTCATGGGAAGTGCTGGTGCGCAGGGATTATGGGTGCTTTCGATGTTGATTGTTTCTCGATTGTATACAGTGGAAGATTTAGGAATACAGCAGTTGTTCATTTCGGGGGCTAGCTTATTGGCTTCGATAGCAACTGGTAGGTATGAACTTGCTATTACATTGCCGCGTTATCGTTTTCAAGCTGCAAATTTATTAATATTCGCTGGCGCATTATCCGTATTTGGTTCTTTGTTAATATTTATAGGAATAATTGTGTTTAATGAGGAAATGATAGCCGCTTCAGGTTTAAAAAAATTGGATGTAATATTTATGCCATTATATGCTATTGAAATATGTTGGTATATGCTTAGCTATGCATGGTTGGTTCGAGAGGAGAAATATGCAATTGCATCAAAAGGATTAATATTATTTCCTACAGGATACTTGATTATGTGTATTGGATTAAGTGGTATAAAAATGCCATTATCATCACTGGTATTGTCTATCTTGTTGGCGCGTGGATTTGAAATATTGTATTATGCGCATCACATTATTAATGACCTACATCAATATAGTGGAAAGCTGTCATTAACCGGTATAGTGAAACTAGGAAATGAATATATTGATTTTCCAAAATATTTAATGTTAGGTGGATTTGTTGATACGGCTAAGAACCAGGTTATTCCTTTCCTTGTAGCTGCGTTTTGGGGAACAATAGCAACAGGTTATTATTCGTTAGCTACACAGTGTTTAGCTGCGCCTGCAGGACTGATAGCGAAGTCTGTAGGGGATGTTTTTCGCCAAGAAGCAAGCTCATTATATAGGAAATACCATGAATGTGAGATGCTTTATCGTAAAACCCTGCGGTGTTGCGCATTATATTCATGTATTATTTGTGGCCTTTTGTTTGTATTATCGCCTGTTATTATTCCTATCTTGTTTGGTAATCAATGGGAGGAAGCTGGGAGGTATATTCAGGTGTTGTTGCCAATGACGGCGTTGGGCTTAATATCTTCGCCGCTGAGTAATGTTTATATTATTGCAAGGCAGCAAAAGAAATATATTTACATACAATTTTTAGGATTTGTAAGTAGTGCTATAGGTATAGGCGTTAGTGGATATAGTGGCTTTGACATAGAAATAGCATTGATTGCATGGGGGATATTGTCTATAGGTGTTGGTTCTATAAGTATATATGGTGGGATTGTTGTATCTAGAGGTAGATGCTATTGAATGTTGTGTCGATGCTAATATACAAACTGGTTTTAGAAATGTAGGGGCATAAGTTTATATCGTATAAAGATGCTGTTTTAGAATTGGAAAGTAGAGAGGAAAGATGATAGAAACACCTTATGCAAATAGTATTTTTGAGCAACCCTGGTGGCTGGATATAGTGGCACCAGGATTTTGGTCGGAATCGGTTGTGAAAGAACATGGCAAGGTTATAGCGCGATTGCCATATTGCTATAATGGACATTCTATATTCATGCCGAAACTTACCCAGACATTAGGTCCATGGATGGTACCTAATCTCAGAGAGAAAATTAAAGGAAATTGTCAGCTTAGCAGGCAAAAAGAGATTATAAATTGTTTACTGGCACAATTACCTGCTTATAAAAGTTTTCAAATATGTATGGATAATAGAAATGACTATATTTTACCGTATAGATGGCATGGATTTCGCTATGAGCCTTCATTTTCGTATAGAATAACAAATTTGGAAAATCTTGATATTGTGTTTAGTAATTTTCATAAGCAAGTAAAGAAGAATATAAAAAAATGCGAAAAAACGTGTCGTGTTTCAGAGGAGGTCGATCCAGATATACTCATTAGTGTGATGAATAAGACTTATGAGCATCAAGGTCGAAATAATCCATTGTCCAATAAGTTAGTTCGGGATATTGTAGAAGTCGCTAATAAAAATAAGCGTGGACATATGTTTACGGCTAAAGATTTACAAGGGAATATTCAGGTGTCGGCGTTTATGATTTTTGATAATAATCGTGCATATGCATTGATGTCAGGAAGTGATCCTAAATATAGAGGATCAGGCAGTAAAAGTTTGATTTATTGGAGACAAATACAATTTGCGCAACAGTATACGCGTGAATTTGATTTTGAAGGTTCTAATATTGAAGGGATAGAAAATATTGTAAGGCAGTTTGGTGGGCAATATGTTGTGAATTACAATGTCGCAAAAAAAGGTATTATTGATGATTGCATTGATATGTTAAAGCCTAGAGTAAAAAGACTTATAGGATATAAAATTTGAGAGTAATAGCTTCGAGTGACTAGGGGGACAGAATGAGAGAAATTTGTAAAGTATGTCATATGACAAGTGCACATAGGCAGCTGGATGATAGGATTTACATAAAAGAATGTAGATCCTTAGCAAGTGCTGGATATAAAACATATATTGTTGCTATAGGTGAAAAAAACGATATAAGTAATGTGGAAATTATTGGTTGTGGATATTCGAATAATAGATTTGAGAGAATGACCAGTTTTTCGAAAAATGTATATTTAAAAGCTAAGGAATTGGCATGTGACGTTTACCATATTCATGATCCAGAACTCCTTCCCTATGGTGTAAAGTTGAAAAAAGCTGGGAAAAAGGTTATCTTTGATAGTCACGAAGATGTGCCAGCTCAGATAATGGACAAGGAATGGCTGCCAAGATCGCTTCGCTTTGTGATCTCTAAACTATATAAAATGTATGAAACTTATGCCGTAGGAAAATTTGATGCCGTGGTGGCGGCAACGCCACATATCGCAGAACAATTTCAAGGGCGATGTCAAAAGGTGGTTACGGTTAATAACTATCCTTGCTTAGATGATATAAAATTCCACGAAAAGTCTTTTGCTGAGCGGGAGTCTATTATCTGTTACGCTGGCGGAATCAGTGAAATGCGCGGGGAAAGGATAATGACGGAAGCTATGCAAGAGGTAGATGGTTTGCTCATTTTGGCCGGAGATAGTGAAAACGTGTCCCCTCCTCCGAGAACAAAATACGTAGGGCGAATAAGCAGGCAAGAGGTCAATGAACTTTATGGCCGTTCAAGGGCAGGATTCGTAATTTATCAGCCTGCAAAAAATCACTTTGAAGCTCAGCCAATCAAGTTGTTTGAGTTTATGGCCGCGGGACTTCCTATGGTGGCATCGGACTTTCCATTGTGGAAAAAGATTGTTGAAGAAAATAATTGTGGCATTTGCGTAAATCCTACCGATGTAGACGCTGTTCGAAAGGCATGTATTGAGCTTTTGAATAATCCAGAAAGAAGTCAGCAATTAGGCCGAAATGGCAGAAAAGCAGTGCTGGAAAAATATAATTGGGCTAACGAGGAAAAGAAATTGTTGGCATTATATAACTTTTTATAAAAAATCCCGCCATAGCTGGCGGGAAATGGTTTATTTTAACTTGTTGGCAAAGAATTCTTTTGCAGGCATGGAGCGGCCGTTTTTTCCATGATAAGACCTCCTTGCAGTTGTTTGCTTTAATTGTAACGCTTATGTAACGAAAATCAATAAGGTGTTTATTTACATAATAAGGGGCGATAGCGTGAAAATTTTAACAGTAGTGGGGGCAAGACCTCAGTTTATAAAAGCGGCAGTAGTGTCTCACGTGTTGCGGGGACGGCATCAAGAGGTGCTGGTGCATACAGGACAGCATTTTGACTACAATATGAGCCAGCAATTCTTTGACGAGCTGGATATCCCTGCTCCTGACTATAACTTAGGCGTCAGTGGTGGCAGTCATGGGGAAATGACGGGGCGGATGTTGATAGAAATTGAGAAGGTGCTGACTAAGGAACAGCCGGATTGGCTGTTGCTTTATGGTGATACAAATTCAACAATTGCGGCAGCATTGGCAGCGGCCAAGCTTCATATTCCCATCTGTCATGTGGAGGCGGGCACCCGCACCCATAGCCGCACGAATCCTGAGGAAATCAATCGTATCTGTACGGACCATGTTTCGGCTTTGCTGTTGGCCAGTACCGCTAGTGGCATGGAAGAGATGAAGCTTGAAGGGCTGGCTGACAGAGCTGATTTGGTTGGTGACCCCATGTATGATGCTTTCCTTGAATACAGCGGTCACAAGCAGTTAGGGGACCTCACCCTGCAACTGTTGGATGGCAGTACGGCAACTGTGCCGGACAGGTTTGTATATCTGACTTGTCATCGTGAGGAAAATACCAACCGTGACGAGGATTTGCGTGAGATTTTCAAGGCTATGGAACAGCTGGATTATCCGGTGATATATCCTGTTCATCCTCGTAACCATGACCGGGCTTTGCGTTTGCAGGAAGAAATGAAGCTGAATAATATTCTGTTAGCTCAGCCAGTAGGATATTTGGAAAGTGCCTGCCTGGTAAAAAATGCCCAGCTGGTGGTTACGGATTCCGGCGGTTTGCAGAGAGAGGCATTTTTTGCCAAGAAGAAGTGTGTGACCTTGCTGAATTTTGTGGTTTGGCCGGAAACCATGGTGGGGAATCGCAATGTACTGGCTAAGCCTGTGGCAGAGGATATTTTAGAAAAAATTGCGATACCGCAAGAAATAGATGAAAGCTACCAGCCTTTCGGTGATGGTCATGCGGCGCTAAAAATTGTTGAAGCAATGGAAAACGTACAGGGGGAGAAATAAATGAAGTATGCACTAATCGGTTGTGGCCGTATAGCTACCAATCATATAAAGGCGGCTGTGAATAATAAACTGGATATTGTGGCAGTTTGCGACATTGTGCCGGAGAAGATGGAAGAGCTGTTAGCGAAACATGAACTGGCACAGGATAGCAGCATTGCCCGCTTTACGGATTACAAGGAAATGCTTGCGGCAGTCAAGCCGGACTTTGTCAGCATTGCCACGGAATCTGGCAAGCATGCGGAGATTGCATTGTACTGCATCGATAACAGTATCCATGTGATCATCGAAAAGCCCATGGCCATGAGCATGGCTGATGCGGATGAAATTGTCCGTCGCAGCAAGGAAAAGAATGTCAAGGTGGCAGCCTCCCATCAGAATCGCTTCAATGTGGCGGTGCAGAAAATGCGGCAGGCTGTGGAAGGGGGACGTTTTGGCAAGCTGTCTCATGGCTCTATCCATGTTCGTTGGAACCGTAATCATGGCTATTACGACCAGGCCAAATGGCGTGGTACCTGGGCACAGGATGGCGGTGCTTTGATGAATCAGTGTATTCATGGCATTGACCTGTTTCGCTGGATGCTTGGCGGCGAAGTAGATACTATCTATGCTCAGACTCGTCAACAGTTCCATGATTATCTGGAATGTGAGGATTTGGGCATGGCGGTTGTTACCTTCAAGAATGGGGCTATCGGAACCATCGAAGGTACAACGAATGTCTACCCACAGAATCTGGAAGAAACGCTCTATCTCTTTGGCGAAACGGGTACAGTAAAACTCGGTGGCAAATCTACCAATAATATTGATGTATGGGATTTTGCTGATGAAACGGAAGCAGATAAGGCCAATAAGGGACTGGAAGAAGTGACTAGCAATGTCTATGGCAACGGTCATACCAGCCTGTTCGCGGATATGGTGGAGGCCATCCAGAATAACCGCGCTCCCTATGTAGATGCAGAAGCTGGCCGCAATGCGGTGGAGATGATTCTAGCTATCTATAAATCTGCTGCTACAGGACAGCCGGTAAAGTTGCCGCTGACTGATGTGGCTTCCACAGATTTTATGGGTAGATTTGGTAAGTGAGGAGATAATTATGGCACAGGAAAAAGAATATTTCGCTCATGAAACGGCGGTAGTAGATAATGGCGCTAAGATTGGCAAGGGGACACATATCTGGCATTTTTCTCATGTAATGGGCGGTGCGGAAATTGGCGAAGGATGCAACTTAGGCCAAAATGTCTTTGTGGCCAATGATGTGAAAATCGGCAACAAAGTAAAAATCCAGAATAATGTCAGCGTCTATGAGGGCGTGCAGCTGGAAGATTATGTCTTCTGCGGCCCTTCGATGGTTTTTACCAATGTGCGTACACCGCGTTGTGAATATCCCCGCAATACTTCAAAAGATTATGCGGATACCATTGTAAAACGTGGAGCCAGCATTGGTGCTAATGCTACCATTGTTTGCGGCACGACTTTGGGGAGAAATGCGTTCGTTGGAGCTGGTTCTACCGTAACCAAGGATGTGCCGGATTATGCCATGGTCTATGGCAATCCGGCCAGAATCAAAGGTTACATGTGTGCTTGCGGCGATACCATTGTGGATGCAAGTGCCAAAGAACTTCACTGTGATCGTTGTGGTGTGCATGTCAAATTGAATGAGAAATAAGAGGTGCAAAAGATGATTCCCTTTGTAGATATGGCGGCGCAGCAGGCTTCCATCAAAGATGAACTTGATAAGAGACTTTCGGATGTGTTGGCTTCGGGGAAATTCATTCTTGGCCCGGAAGTCAAGGAGCTAGAAGAAAAACTCGCGGCCTATACTGGAGCTAAATACTGCATTACCTGTGCCAGTGGTACGGATGCACTGCAAATTGCCTTGATGGCACTGAATATTGGGCTGGGAGATGAAGTCATTACCACGGCTTTCACTTATATTGCTACAGGAGAGGTCATTGCTCAGGTGGGGGCAACACCCGTATTTGTGGACATTGATCCAGTATCCTACAATATTGACCCGAAAAAAATCGAGGAAGCCATTACCGCGAAGACAAAGGCAATCATTCCGGTCAGTCTCTATGGCCAGTGTGCGGACTTTGATGAAATCAATGCTATTGCAGATAAGTATAATCTGGCAGTCATTGAGGATGGTGCTCAGAGCTTTGGTGCTACTTATAAAGGGAAGCATTCGTGTAACCTCAGCACCATTGGTTGCACGAGCTTCTTCCCGACTAAGCCACTTGGCTGCTACGGGGATGGTGGAGCTATTTTTACCAATGATGAAAATCTCGCCAAAGCAATGGATCAAATTCACCGTCATGGTCAGGACAGACGCTATCACCATATTCGTATGGGGTTGAACAGCCGCCTGGATACTATGCAGGCGGCTGTTCTGCTGGCGAAAATGACTAATTTCGACGAAGAAATCAAGCGCCGAGAAGCCATCGGCAAGCGCTATACGAGCCTGCTGAGGGATATTCCGGGAGTGAAAACGCCACAAATCAAGGATGGCAACACCTGTGTATATGCACAGTATACCATTGTGGTGGAGAATCGAGATGAACTGCAGGCGAAACTAAAGGAAAAGGGCATTCCCACGGCAGTTCACTATCCTATTCCACTTAATAAACAACCAATTTTTGCGAACATGAGTCATGTCGGTGAGATTCCTAATGCCGAATATGTGGCAGAACATGTCATCAGTTTGCCAATGAGTGCCTGGCTGAAGGATTCAGATATGAAATATATAGTTGATGTGATTAAGGAACGATTGATGTGAAGATTATAATATCTCATGATGTTGATCATATAAATGTAACTGAGCATATATTCAAAGATTTAATTTTAGAGAAAATGTTTCTAAGAAGTATGTTGGGAAAAATCATGGGAAGGATTTCTTGGAAAACATGTTTTCGTAGGATGTCTATGCTTTTTTACAAAAGGATGAATAGAATTGAAGAAGTTATGATGTATGATCATCAGAATAAGATCCCGTCTACATTTTTCTTTGGTATGTCAAATGGCTTAGGAATGTCTTATTCACGCCAAACGGCAGCAGAATATATAGTTAAGGTTGTTAACAATGGATTTGATGTTGGCGTGCATGGCATAGAATATATGTCTCAAGATAAAATATGTGATGAACATGACGCATTTAAAGAAGTAACAGGTATGACTTTATTTGGTGTTCGTAATCATTATGTGAGGTTTGATGATGAAACATTTTATAAAATGAATCGAGCTGGATATTTGTTTGATTCGACCTGGTTTAATAAGGAAAATATAGAATTGAAAAATCCCTATAAGATTGGGGATATGTGGGAGTTTCCACTGCATATTATGGATGTATATGTATGTGAAGAAGGTGGATTAGAAGATGGAATGGAAAAAACATATAAAATTATTGATGAAGCAGATGCTATGGGTATAAAGTACTTGACTATACTTTTCCACGACTACCAGTTTGATGATGTTTTTGCTCCAGATCTCAAATGTTGGTACATGAAAACTATTGAGTATTGTAAGCGTAATAAATATGAATTTATATCGTATCGAGATGCGATAAAAGAATTAGATGTAGAGAGTAAATTGTTATGATATCGCAGGTATATATGGTATAAAAGTGCAATTGGTGATTTTATATGAAGAGACTTTACGTGAATTGTATGTATAAAAAATATGCTGCGATATGTTTGCTGCTTATTGTATTTAGATTATTGGTGGATTACATATATATATCAATATGCTGGCCGGGGAATATCCCTATGGCTACTCATAGGTGGTGGATGGGGTGTCCGTATAATCTATGGTCATGGCTAGTGTTTATTCCTTCATTGTTTGTATACTGTTTGTTGTACAAACGAAGAATGTTTAGTTCAAAAATAATTGCATGTTTATACTTTTTAGCGTTTATTCCATATACTATATGTATAAAATATGGTTGGTTCGAAAATTCATATATATTCCTAGGAACGGTATTTTGGTATTTGATATTTGTTATCAGCATACTTAATGAAAACAGTTGCGTATTTTGTAATAATATGTTTGTTATTGATTTAGATGGGTGGAAGTTATCTAAGAAAATAATATATGCTATTGCATTGATATCTAGTTTTGTTACGATATATGTTTCCGGATATTATGGTGGCTTCAGGATGAATTTGAATTATGTTATGGCAAATATTTATGAGCTAAGAGCTGAAGCTGGAATGTATGATATCCCGAATATTGTAAAATATGTATATTCTAATTCGTTGTTGATAAATCCATTTATGATGGCATATGGATACTTAAGAGAGAAATATCCAATGTGTTTGTGGTTTGCTTTTATGGCGTTGTTAAATTTTGGGGTTGATGCTAGTAAATCGGCTTTGTTCTTTCCTTGCTTATTTATTATTTTTTCGTTTGTTTATAAAAAACAAAAAATCGATTATACGATACTGTTACTTTTTTTTTTATGTTGATACCTGTTTTTTCGTACATTGAATATGAATATCATTATACTGCTGGGGTAGCAGGCTTTGGTATTCGTAGATTGATGTTTGAAGAAAATCTTATTTATAAATTTTATTACAATTTTTTTACATCGAATCCTCCGGATTTTTTTCGTAGGAGTATATTTCATTTGATAGGATATGAGTCTCCATATGCAAATGTGAACTTAGAGCAAACTATAGCTTGGGTATCAGAGGGGACGCACTCGGATATGAATAGTGGGTTGATAGGCGATGCGGTTGCAAATTTTGGTAGCTGTTGGATGATTGGCTATCCAGTACTTTTTGGAATATTAATGTTGTTTATGAATGTAATTGTCGGTAAGGTAGATGAAGCTTTGACTTTGTGCGGCGCTTTTTATGTTGCGTTTTATCTTGTTTCATCATTTATGACAACGTTGTTGTTTACAAAAGGTGTGTTGACATTATTGATTTTATTATATTGTTCTGGCAACGAAAGAAATGAAATAGATAATACTCAGTGAGGTGGCTGGAATTTATAGAATATTATATTGCAGGAAAATACGATTTGGAAAGTGTGAAAAATTAATTGTGAGGTGATGATAGTTTGTTGTTTAACTCCTGGATATTTATTTTACTTTACTTGCCAGTGGTGTTCTTGACTTATTTTTATTTAGGTAAGAGACACTTGGTAAAGTTGGCTCGGTGGTGGCTGGTATTTGCTTCGGTGTGTTTTTATGGTTATTGGGATATAGATTATGTGCCATTGTTACTTTCATCTATTGGTTGGAATTATGCGTTTGGGAAGTTGCTCCAAAGAGGTGCGTATGGCAAGGCTTTACTAGCGTTGGGAATTAGCGGTAATATAGCCCTTTTAGGGTATTATAAGTACGCTGGTTTTTTTATAGAAATATATAATACTGTTGGTGGTTTTGCTTATGATGTTCCGCAGATTATTCTGCCCTTGGGGATATCGTTTTTTACTTTTACACAAACTGCGTATTTGATTGATGTACATCGTGGCGAGACTAAGAGACGTGAGGGGGGGACGTTGAGCGCATATATGCTCTTTGTTACGATCTTTCCCCATCTTATCGCTGGGCCGATTATTAATTATCGTGATATGATGCCGCAGTTTTTTCGCTTGCGAAATTATGTTTTGAACTACCGCAATCTAGCGTTAGGGATAGCGTTATTTTCTATGGGGCTTTTTAAAAAGGTTTGTCTAGCGGACAAATTGAGCCCTTGGGTAGCGGCAGTATTTAGTAATGCTGATAGTGTAGGTTTTATTGAAGCCTGGGTGGGAGCTATAGCCTATACGTATCAGCTTTATTTTGATTTTTCTGGTTATAGTGAAATGGCTATTGGTTTAGGTTTGATGTTTAACTTGCATTTTCCTGCCAATTTCAATTCGCCTTATAAGGCTCATTCTATTATAGATTTCTGGCGGCGATGGCATATGACATTGGGGAGTTGGGTCAAAAATTATCTGTATATTCCCTTAGGCGGAAATCGTCAAGGTGAACTTAAGAAAATGCGGAATCTCTTTGTATCTATGGTGCTCATTGGTTTTTGGCACGGTGCCGGTTGGACTTTTATATTGTGGGGCGCATTACATGGATTCTTTTTAATGGTTAATCATATTTGGAGGCGAGCTGGGATATCTTTGCCGAACCTTTTGTGTTGGGGATTGACATTTATATGTGTTGTTATTTGCTGGGTGTTTTTCAGGGCAGAAACGTTAGCTCAGGGATGGCTGATTGTTACTGCTATGTTTAGCACTGATGCAGGTGGTTGGCATATAGCAGAAAAATCTAGAACTGTATTTAAATATTTACTAGTAATGTCATTGTTGTTAGCCTTTATGCCAAATCCGCAGCAGTTACTAACAAGATTTCAGCCTAATAAAAGATGGTGGTGTCTAGTGGCAGGCTTATTATTGTGGGCCTTGCTGCATTTCAGTCAGTATAGCGAGTTTTTATATTTTCAGTTTTAGGGAGAAGTCAATATGGGATACAAGACTTGGTGTACTAGTATTATCGGTGTAGTAATATTTATCTTGATAGGGCTGTTTGCAGCATTATATATCATTGATCCCATTGGTATGTGGGGAACGCCTGTTTATGCAGGGTTAAATAATTATAAGGAAAAACAAAGTGTTTTTTTGGATGTTTATAAGCCGTTTGAATTGAGGAGATACAAGCCGGATAATATTTACATAGGTACTAGCAGGGTATATGTGGGCTGGTATGCAGAAGAGAATGCTTACAACCTAGGAGCTAGCAGCTTGTCCTTACCGGATATGAAGGCTTATTTACATTATGCCTATAGTCAGCATTTGCCGCAAAAGGTATATATTGGGTTGGATTTATTTCAGTTTTCGAAAAGCTCTATGACAGAGAAACGGGAGGGTTTTTCGGTTGAGAGATTGCAGAATTTGGAAAGAGGCGGGCTAAAGGCTGTAGATGAGGCATTTACCGTTAATATGGGAATGTGGGAACAATTGAAGCCGACGGTAAAGGCAAGTTGTAACCATAAAGAAGATTCGCCTGTTTTTGTACGTGGTTACTGTGTTCAGCGTGGTGATTCTACTAAAGTGGAGAATAATGGATATTACGATTATCTCCATAGTTTTTACAAAACTTATACAGATTTTTCATTTGATCCAGCGGCTTTAACTTGTTTGCAGGATATACTATCTGAGGCTAGGGCTAATGGTGTGGAAGTTATTCTCTTCTTTAATCCTATCGCTGTTGACTTGCAGGCAATGCAGAACATATGTGGTGTGTCAGATGATTATGAAAAAATAAAACGAGAAGTGGCGCGTATGCATCCGGTATATGATTTTGCTTGGTGCAGTCCGTTGACTTTAGATAGAGAGGATAACTGGATTGACGGTTCTCATTATCATAGGCGGACAGGAGAGAAGTTAAAGTCAGTTATTAATAATCAGATGGATGAGAGTATATGTAAAATCTTGACGGTAGATAGTGTTGATGAGGCTTTAAAGGCAGAACGAGAAAAATATCAGGTGTGGGAAGGTAAAAATGAGAAATATATAGCTGAGTTGACGTTATTAGCACCAGAAAAGATTAAAGAAGGAAGCCTGGTTGAATTTTTAGGATTCTAAGCTATAAAAGCGAAAGAAGTCGTGGAGACTTTTAATCGTGTAGCGAATGTTACAGCCAGGCTTATGACGCTCCGCTATAATGGGAGTTGTTGAGAGATGAACCATATGGTTTGTGTATTATGATTCCGATTGCTTTGCAAAAACAGACACAGACGCCACCTTCATGCGGATGAAAGAAGATGCCATGAAAAACGGCCAGCTAAAACCTGCCTATAACATACAGTACGGCACGGATTCCGAATTCGTTACCTGGGCCACGGTAGGATGAGTTTTTGCCGATTCCTAACCCGTGGCAATAAAAATGTCCTTGTGGAAACGATACTGCTGGCTATGGCTTATAATATTCAAAAGCTGCATTACAAAATACAGGCAGAAAAGCTTAACCGGCACTTAATCCCTGTGGATAACGCTGCTTAAAAAATCAAAGAACGCAAGAACCAAAGACGATTTTCAGACCGTCTGGTGTCTTACGCTCAAAATTTCTGTATTTTGCTCTAAAAATAAGGTATCGTCACCCTGAAAAAGCCCTTGGGGTCATCACTCCCAAGGGCTTTTTCTATGGCCAACATATGTCCATATCTAAATACTATATTCATAGTAGCATCATCATATCTATTCGTCAATATAGCTATTTCGTAACAAATCAATAAGAAGAGTGTTTATCGTTCCATGATGGCCTCAACAGATTTTACACAGGCATTGCGGAAGCCGTTTTCTTCCAGTGCCGTGACGCCGCGGATGGTAGTGCCGGCTGGGGAGCAGACGTTATCCTTGAGTACGCCCGGGTGCTCACCGGTGGAGAGCTGTAATTTAGCCGAGCCGAGAATCATCTGGGAAATCAGCCGATAGGCGTCGGCGCGTTTCATGCCGTATTTTACCGCAGCATCGCCATAGGCCTCGATCATGAGGTCGACGAAAGCCGGGCCGCAGCCCGTGACCGTGCCGCCAATGCCCATAAGCGAGCTTGGCAGTTCCTGGACAAGCCCGACGGCAGCGAAAAGCTTCATGATTTCAGCCCGTTCTTCGGTGTTCAGCGAATTTGTCTCCTCAAACAGCAGCACCCCCTCGCCGACCATTGCCGGGGTATTCGGCATGACGAACTGCAGGCGTGTTGCGGTCTTTAGATGCTGCTGATATTTGGCGTAATCCCAGCCGGCAGCAATCGAAATCAGCGCCTTGCCATCGAGCTTATTGCCGAGATCGGCAAGTACGGATTCGATCTGATACGGCTTGCAGGCCATGACGAGCGTATCAGCTGCGGCAGCAAGGTCAGCCAGCGTCGCGCACGGCGTAAAGCCGATGCGCTCGCTGTTCTTCTGCAGCTTCTCCTGATTCGGTGCAAAAGCAAAGACCTTCGCTTTATCGATAGCCCCTGCCTTGATAAAACCTTCAGCCAGCGCCTGCGCCATATTGCCCATGCCGATAAAACCGAGTTTATTCATAGATATATCCTCCTGTGTGGATGAATGTTTTTGAGGCTATTTATTTTTCGAGCAGCAGACCGACGCGTTTCTTGGCTTTGGTCAGTGTCTTGCGGGCGATGTAGGTGGCGCGTTCGGCACCTTCGCGCATTTTTTCTTCGAGGTAGGGGCGGTCGTTCATGAGTTCTGCGTATTTTTCGCGGATGGGTTTGAGCTCATCGGCTACGCACTGGCCGACGACGGCTTTGAAGTCGCCATAGCCCTTGCCGTCGAATTCGGCTTCGATTTCGTCCATGGTCTTGCCCGTGATGGCCGAGTAGATGGTCATGAGGTTGCTGACGCCTGGCTTGTCTTCGCGGAAGCAGACTTTTGCTTCGCTGTCGGTGACGGCGCTCTTGAATTTCTTGAGGATGGTTTTTTCATCGTCGAGAATCGAGATGGTAGCCTTCGGATTGGTATCGGATTTGCTCATCTTGCTCGTCGGGTCCTGCAGGCTCATGACGCGTGCGCCTGCTTTCGGGAAGTAGCCCTCGGGCAGTTTGAAGATTTCGCCATAGGTGTGGTTGAAGCGCGTGGCGATGTCGCGCGTGAATTCGAGGTGCTGGGTCTGGTCGGCACCGACTGGTACATAGTCAGCCTGGTAGAGCAGGATGTCGCCAGCCATCAGGGCCGGGTAGGTGAAGAGACCCGCATTGATGTTGTCGGGGTGTTTGGAGGACTTGTCTTTGAACTGCGTCATGCGTGACAGTTCGCCGAACTGGGAGACGCAGTTCATGAGCCAGCCCATCTCTGCGTGGCATTTGTTGTGGCTCTGGACAAAGACGAGGCTCTTGTCCGGATCGATGCCGCAGGCCAGCAGCAGCGCGAATGCCTGCAGCGTCTGCTGGCGGCGCTTGGCCGGATCGATATGGACGGTCAGCGAGTGCAGGTCGGCGATGAAGTAGTAGCACTGGTATTCTTCCTGCATCTTGCCCCAGTTGCGGACAGCGCCGAGGTAGTTGCCGAGCGTGAATTCGCCCGTCGGCTGGATGCCTGATAGGATGATTTTCTTGGTTTCCTGTGTCTGTTCCATATAGATACACTCCTCTTCTTGCGCCGGAGCACTAAAAAGTCCCCGACAGTCAATACTGCCAGGGACGAAATCTTTCGCGGTGCCACCCTGATTCATGGCAACATTGCCATGCGCTTGATGGAGCACAACCATGCTCCTGGCAACTTACGCGTGCCAGACGTCGCAGCCTACTGAGCTCATGCCGTTCGGTGCGCCCTCTGCGACCCATTTGCCCGCTCGTTTTTCATCCGGCTCCCAGCTCCCCGGACTCTCTGTGCAAGCGTGACGGACGTTATCCTCGCTTCAACGGTTTACATACTATGCCTACTATAGCACCGATGCGCGGCTACTGTCAAGGTGACGGAGCAGCAAAATGAAGATGAAAATATTGGACATTTGTGCTACACTAGAAGAAATGATTTACAACTAAGGATAAAGGAGCGAGGGTATGTACCGATTGACCGCAAAACTCATCATCTACCGCAAGATTGATAAGGACAGTATCTTGTTCCGGCTCGCGGACATTTGCCGCCGGTTCCAGAGTGGCAGCTATGACGCGGAGGAGCTGTCGGGCGAAGTCTTGGATGAGATTTCGCGTCTTCTCGATGTGGCAACGCGCTACGGGTTTGATGGCAATCTCTGGCATAATTATCTGGCCTTCCTGCTGGCGACGACAGAGACGCCTTTCACGCTGGTCTGTGAGAAGAAGGGGGCCAGCGATGGCAGCGTGCAGAAATTCGCCCGTAGCGATTTTGAGGTGTTCCGCCAGCTGCTTACCTATGATTTCGGCCCGTTGGAGCAGGCACTGGGGCTTAGCTGCTTCAGTGTCATCGAGGATTATCGGGCGGTAGAGAAGAAGGAGCAGATCTACAACAAGAGCGTCAGCGAAAAGGTGCGGGAGCTCAGCGCGGCTATCGAGCGGGCTGAGGATAGTTTCGATATGTACCAGATCGTCACCTCGTTCTATGAGCGCTATGGCGTGGGCATGTTCGGGCTCAATAAGGCGTTTCGCGTATCGCCGGATATCGAGGTCACGGGTCGGCTGCTCGAATCGATTACGACGACCGGCGATATGCGGCTTGACGATCTCGTGGGCTATGAGAGCCAGAAAAAGCGGCTGCAGGATAATACCGAGGCCTTCGTGGCCGGCCGCAAGGCCAACAACGTCCTGCTCTATGGCGATGCCGGTACGGGCAAGTCCACCAGCATCAAGGCTATCCTCAACCAGTATTACGATCAAGGCCTGCGCATGATCGAGGTCTACAAGCATGAGTTCAAGTATCTGCAGCGCATCATCGCGCAGATCAAGAACCGCAACTATAAATTCATCATTTATATGGATGATCTGTCCTTTGAGGAGTTCGAGATCGAGTATAAATATCTCAAGGCGGTCATCGAGGGCGGCCTCGAGGTCAAGCCTGACAATGTGCTGATCTATGCGACGAGCAACCGCCGCCACCTGATCCGTGAGACGTGGAACGACCGCCCCGATTCGGTGGATCCCGATATGCATCAGACCGATACGGTGCAGGAGAAGCTGTCGTTGTCGGCGCGCTTCGGCCTGTCTATAGGCTTCTTCAGCCCGAGCCGTCAGGAGTATTACGATATCATCCGGGTATTGGCCCGCCGCCATCCAGAGATTACGTTGAGCGACGAGGAGCTCAAGGCCGGTGCGGTCAAATGGGAGATGTCGCATAGTGGCGTATCAGGGCGCATCGCCCAGCAGTATATCAATTCCCTGCTGAGTGGCAAATGAGCGAAGAATTTGTGGAATAAGCAGCCCCGCTGATTTATGAAAAAAATCAGCGGGGCTTTTGGT